>NZ_JACLQM010000003.1:6022-6672 GCF_016648655.1 Streptococcus sp. 17.1 | reverse complement strand
TATGTTTTCACAGGTAAGAAAGATTTAACAACAAACGCTATTACTTGGAAAACAAGCTCGCATACATACGGCAGTGTACCAGTTCCAGTGGTTCCAGGCTACATCGCAGATAAGTCTCAAGCTGGTCAACTAGAAGTTACCTTAGCGACTCCTAATGTGGAAGAGCTTGTCAGCTACACACCGGTGGGAAGAATCATTTTTGTGGACGAAGCAAGGAATCAAATCGTTGGTACAAACGCTGTTCCGTATACCAACGCTCCAGATCCGACTAAGGTAGAGTCAACCACTCTACCAACGCTTCCAACAGGTTATGAGATTAAGTCTGGGCAAAACATTTCAGGTTTTAACTCAAGTAGTCTTCAAGTCCTTCCACCAGATGCGACAGCTGACACTAAGATTATCTTGGTTTCTAAGAAAGAGACTTTGAATCAGGGTACAAGTCAGACGGTTACCTTTGTTGGTGCAGGTGAAAAAACGCCAGCGACTAAGGTTCAAAATGATTTTGTCTTCACTGGGACAAAGGATATGGTTTCAGGTGTCAGCACTTGGGATGTGTCAAGTCATAGATACGGGAGTGTACCAGTTCCAGTGGTTCCAGGCTACATCGCAGATAAGTCTCAAGCTGGTCAACTAGAAGTTACCTTAGCGAC
>NZ_JACLQM010000003.1:0-5922 GCF_016648655.1 Streptococcus sp. 17.1 | reverse complement strand
ACTAAGGTTCAAAATGATTTTGTCTTCACTGGGACAAAGGATATGGTTTCAGGTGTCAGCACTTGGGATGTGTCAAGCCATAGATATGGCAGTGTGCCAGTTCCAGTAGTTCCAGGTTACATTGCAAATGTAGGACACGCGGGCTCTCTTCAAGTAACACCAGAAGCTCCTAACGCTGAGGAATTAGTTACATTTAAGCCGTTAGGAAAGATTATTGCAGTTGATACTGATGGTAAAGAAATTCAAGGTGTACCAACAATTCAATATCAGAATGATCCCGAAAATCCAACTAAGGCGGGCAAAACATCATCTCCACTTATCTCAGGGTATGAAACTGATGTTCTCAATATAACCCCAAGTAAGCCAGAAGAAGATACCCCAGTTGTTTATCGTAAAGCTATTCAAGAAGCGACTATCACTTATATTGACCAAACGACTGGTACAAGTCTTGAGAGTGATCATGTTACAGGTAAGTCAGGTGAAATTATTGAATATACTACAGCCGACAAGATTGCATTTTATGAAAGTCGTGGTTATGAATTGTTAACGGATGAGTTCCCAAAACAAGCATACTACGATACTGATACGTCTGTTACCCAAGCATGGAGGGTTACTTTGAAACATAAAACTGTAATAGTAGGTTCTAGGAATCCTCATGATGGTGATGCAATCAACCCAGATGATCCACTAAGTCCAAAATATCCAAGCAAAAATCAGTGGCAGAAAGATGTCACAGCGACAGTTCATTATATTGTATCAGATGGAAATGTTAAGGCGCCAAGCGACAAGGTTCAAGATGCACAATGGACACGCACCGTTACATATGATATGGTGACTGGTCAGGAACTTTCGTCAACAGCATGGAAAGCTAATAAAGCAACCTATGATGCAGTTGTGACTGAAGTTTTAGATGGCTATTACGCTGATAAAGCAAGTGTGTCATCTAAGAAAGTTATTCAAGAAAACCTTGAGGAAACGGTAATATACAAACCGCTCGGAAGCTTACTACTCAAATCAGCAGATTTGAACTTTCCAGAAGTTGCATCTGTAAAATATCCTAATAATCTAACAGACCCAACCAAATCAGGTCTACCAGTTGTTCCAGATATCCCAGGTTACAAACCCTACCTTCAGGACCCTAAGTATCCAAGTAAGTTAGGAAAAGCTATCCAGCCAGGTAGCACCATTATTCCTGAAAATTCAGGAGAGGATATCTCTATATACTATATAGCGGTAAGTCCAGATAAACCAAAATCTTCTATAAAACAAATGAGTAAGCCAAGCAAAACTCAGAAACCAGAACATCCTTCTATTGAAAAGAAATCAGTAGTATCTTCGCAACCAGAAGAAGTAAAACAAGTAAATGAAGCTTCGAGAATCGTTGTTAAGACAGCTTCTCAGACTTCTACTACAAAAGTAGCTTCATATAAAAAACAAGTAGTTCTTCCCAAAACTGGTGAAGAAACAGAGCAAACTGTCGAAGTAGCAGGCTTTTCTGCTCTGATTGTGGCTCTTGGTCTGGGAATTCAAGGTTATCGTCGTAAAAAAGAAGATTAATCTAATTGAGACGGACAAATCTCTTATTAGTTTTAAATAAAGTAAACCAGCAGTTCAATTTGAGTTGCTGGTTTCTTTTTGGGGAGAATGTTTGAGTTTAATATGTTACTCTGAAGTAATTATATGAGAATCGTTTGAATAGTTGTTATGATTCGTCAATGCTGTAATAGTAGGATAAAGTGAAGTTAATGCTCTGAAATAGGGTACAAATATGTGCGATAATAATTGTATTATTAGAGAATGTTCGGTTTTTTAATGTCATAGAGAAGTTCTAAAAAAGTTTTGGAATGGCGTTTCAATTAGAAAATAAAAGGATTAAATAATTATTTTTATATTGAGTGAAGTGTTAATAAATGGTGTTATATAAGGTGTTTTGTTGTTTTATTATCGATATTTCTGATTGTTTGTAGTTGAATAATCAGATAATTGAAAAATAAAATTAAAAAATTTTGACAAAAATCTTGACCGCTAATTGTCAGAATGTTAGAATATAGTATACTCACTTTTATAATTGGATTAATTTTATAAGTGTGTACCTATAACTAACTAACTTATTAGAGGAGGTCTTTTAATGAAAGACATTTTCAATAGACGCCAGCGCTTTTCATTGCGTAAATACTCGTTTGGTGTCGCTTCAGTCTTACTAGGGACAGCGCTCTTTGCTGCTCGTATTGCTCAGGCTGATGAAGTAACATCCCCAGAACCTTCATCTTCAACACCAAGCTCTACGGTAGCAGGTGAGAGCTCTGCCAATTTAGTTGAAACGCCTACAGCATCAACAGCTCAAGCAGATCCTACTGCAGCTGTATCTTCAACTGATGCAACTGCGTCAACATTTAACTTGACACCAGAAGCTTCAACAACAGATAAGGCTGCCGCAGAGACAACTGACAAACAAGCTACAGAAACTGCAAAACCAACTGAAAAAGCTGCTACAGAAACAGCTAAACCAGCTACAGCTGCATCTACAAATGCAGCTGGCAACAACGTTGAAACTACAGCTTCGGCTACAGCAGCTTCAAACGCTTCAACAACAGCAGCTTCAAATGCTTCAGCTACAGCAGCTCCAGTAGCTGGAAATACAGAAACAGCTGAAACAGCAGCAGAAGCTACAACTGCCCAACCAAATGTTGCTACACGTGCTAACGTAGCAAGCGCTGGTGTAGACGTTACTTCAGTTGCAATAGCGAATAATGAACGTAGTAATGCTGCTACTTTGGTTACAGAAGGTGGCCGTCGTCGTAATCGTCGTTCGGCAACAGACCCTGTATCAACTAGTCATACAGTAGGTTCAGCAGCTGCAACACCAGTGATGAGTGATCCAAATGGTGCAAAACTTAAGAATCGTCCACTTGTAGTCCCTACACCAAAAGATCCTACTGACCATGTTACTGCAGGAATCAACTACCAATTGAATCCGAGTGCATCTCAGTATACATATATTGTTACTGATTTGATGGGATTCAATACAGAGTATAATACTAAGTTCTATTATCGTATGTCTAAACCATATGATAACTCAACTAATGTAACAATAGAATTGGTTGATGGTGCTACAAACACTGTTAAAGAAACAAAACAAATTAGTGGTGCAGGAACAGTGAATCTTGGTCAGGCTACTCTAGCACCTATTTCAGGCAATAAACAGGCTTATATTGAATTCCGATTTGAAAATGTTAAAGATGCTGATAAGACAGATCGTCCAGCTCTCCGTGCAACATGGAAATTCAACGGTTCTGCTAATGATTTCGATGGTCAACGTACTGCGATTCAAATTTATGATGTAGTTAACACAGCCAACGAAGGAACGACTATAACTGATCCTCAATATTACATCCCACGTCTAACTACTAAGACGACTTACTATAAAGTTGTTGATAAAAATTCATCAACTTATGATCCAAATCGCTTGGTTGGAAACTTTGTCTCAAATGGCAGTAGTTATGTGATGAATTCTTCTACGGCAGGTGACTACAAGCTGGTAAATGACGCTGGAACTCCACAAGTTGATGCACAAACATATCGTGCAACAGGCTCTGAAGAGAGTCTTGGTTCATTTACACTTACTGGTATGGAAGGGCAAGATTTCCATGCTTCAGCTCTTCGTGCTTTTGATGGGTATAAGCTATATCAAACAGCAGATTCACGCTCGCTTGTAGATGTTCTAAAAAAACCTTACGAAGTTGGCCAACGTTGGTTTGACGTTGCCAATGCTGAAGGTGGTGTAAAACGTATTAAAGAAGTTGTAGGCGAAGATGGTACTGTCCGTATTGAAATGTGGGCAATCAAATCTGACAGTCTAAATAAAATTTCTAAAGATTTAAACACTGATGGCTATGTTAAGGTTTATGAAACAGTAATTCGTCCTGGAAGTAACAATAAAATTGACCACCCAGAAGACTTCGGTAAGTATCCTGAAATCGATGATGCTGGATGGAATAAAGATAATAATAAGCCAGTTAGAGATGGTTTGAAACCAGAATTACGTGATAAGCTTGTTGTTGGAAAACCATTTGCTATTTTCTCGGATAAACAAAATACAAACTATCTTGGTGATTTGGAATATGGTAAACCTAACGTAGCTGATTTTATCTATAAACGTCCAAACGGGACATTTTATAAAATGTCCTGGGGAGGGGAAGCAGCTAATAATACTATAGAGTATACAATTACTGAGGTGAGTGCCTCAGAAGCTGCTGGCTATCAACCACGTTATTCAGCTGCGGGTGAATTTTATGCGAACCGTGGCGCTACTGGAGCTGCATATGCTATTAATGGCGTTCCAGTTTCTTCAGGTAACGTTTTCCGTTTGGAAAATAAATTGACGCCCAACTATGAAACGGTCTACTACTATGTTAAAGGTGAAGCTACTAAGGTAACTCCTGAATTTACTAAGGTTCTCGAAGATAAAAATGTAGAGAATAAGCGAACACTTAATGATAATGACTTCAGCTTTAAACTTGTTGAATTGAAAACTGATGATTCAGGTGAAGAACTTGAAGGTGGTCATACTGAAACCGTCACAAATAAATCTGGCAAGGTAACTTTTAGTGATATTAACTTTACTAAAGTTGGAACTTACAAATATAAAGTAACAGAAGTTGCTGGAGAAGATAAAAATGTTGACTACGATGCCATGGAAACTATCATGACTGTAGTTGTTACTGAAAAAAACCAAGCAGGTGATTTAAAAGCTACTGTTACTTACAGCTCTTCTAAAGGTGAAACATCTTCAACAACTGATACAGAGTTCAACAACGTTGTCGTAGCTCCAGTTAAAGTGAAATTTGACTTCACTAAGAAATTGGCTGGACGTGAACTTAAAGATGGCGAATTCAGGTTCATCCTTAAAGATGCAAACGGTCAAGAAGTTGAAACTGTAGCTAACAAAAAAGATGGAACTGTAACATTTACAGAAATTTCATTTGATAATACTAAAGTAGGTACTCACACTTATACTGTAGAAGAAGTTATCCCTGCAGCTAAAGAAGTAGGTATGACGTATGACACTATGAAGGCAACGATCACTGTTGAAGTTGCTAAGAATGGTCACACCTTGACTACTGTAACAAACGTAACATCAACTGGCGGTGTCAATGCTGATGGAACATCAACAGAAGGAACTGATGATAAAGAATTCAACAACAAAATCACTCCTCCTGAAACACCTGAATTCCAACCTGAAAAATTTGTTCTTAACAAAGAGAAATTTGACATTACAGGATCAAAACTTGTAGATGATGACGATGAGTTGACCGATGAGTACACTGCTACAAATGCAAATCCATACGCAGATGGAACTTCAAATAACGAAGCAGAAAATATCAATACGAAGTCAGTTGAACGTGGTGAAAAGATCTACTACCAAGTATGGTTGGATACTAAGAACTTCACTGACAGAAACAACATCCAATCTGTTGGTATCTCTGATACTTATGATGCAGATAAATTAACTGTCAACGCTGCTGATATTAAAGCTTATGACAGTGAAAGTGGTGCTGACGTAACTGATAAGTTTGACATCAAGGTTGAAAATGGCGTCATTACAGCAACATCTAAAGCTTCTATGAACAAATCTTTAGGTGATGCTGATAACACTCAAGTTGTCGACACAACTAAATTTGCATTTGGTCGCTACTACAAATTCGATATTCCAGCAACAGTTAAAGCTGACGTTGCAGGTGGCGTAGACATCGAAAACAAAGCGAACCAAATCGTTCACGTTTACAACCCAGTAAGTAAATCTGTAGAAACTCCAGAAAAACCAACTCAAAAACGTGTGAACAGTGTACCTATCTCAGTAGACTTCAACTTCACTAAACGCTTGGAAGGTCGTGAATTGAAAGCTAACGAATTCAGCTTCGA
>NZ_JACLQM010000029.1:0-12748 GCF_016648655.1 Streptococcus sp. 17.1 | reverse complement strand
AAAGTACATTTTAAACTTCACAAAGTTAAAAAACATTGGGTAACTATTGCAGTGACAGGACTTGCTTTGGGATTGAGCTTTGCAGGCCTTAGCTACGCTTCAGCTGAAGAACAGCCTACCCCTGTTAATGAAGCAACTGTTGAAGCCATCATCAAAGAAGGTGCTGTTGACGTTGAAGCTCCTGCAACTAGTGAAGCCACAACTAAACTTGCAGAAAACACACCTACTACCGCTTCGAGCGAAGCAACCACAGTGTCAGAAGCACCAGTGGCCAGCTCTGAAGTAGCCTCAACAGAAACAGTTTCTGAAAAACCAAGCTCTGAAGTAGCCTCAACAGAAACAGTTTCTGAAAAACCAAGCTCTGAAGTGACAAGCGCAGCTAGTTCGGAAGCAGCTAATTCTGAAATTATTCATTCTGAGGTAAGTGCAACAAATACACCTACAAACAACGAAAACCTCATCATAAGCACTTCTCCTGATAAAACAACTTTAGATACCTCACAAAAAGATGGTGATTTCACCATCACTGTTGAAGCGGAAGGTATCACAAAAAAGACAGATAAAAGAGAAAGTTTCGTTTCAGATGCAAATGGTGTTACCTATTATGTAGATGCAAAAGGGCAGCTGGTTACTGGACCAAGAGACATCAACGGTTTCCATTATTACTTTAACGATGACGGCACTATGGTAAAAGGGCAGCTTAGGAAAGTTGACGACAAACTGCACTTTTACGATGAAAACGATGGCAAGCTAGTAACAGACCGTTTTATTACATTCAAAGACAACCACTATATTCCAGAAGAAAACTATAGTAAAGTTGTTTACTTCAATGAACCTGCTTATATCGAACCAAACTATTATGTAATGCCTGGATTAGAACGTTACTATTTTGATAAAAATGGTAACACACTTGAGAAAGGTCGTCAGACAATTTTAGGTAACGACTATTACATCTATGACAATGGTCAAGTTGCTGTTCATAGACTAATGGAATTAGATCACAAACGCTACTACTTTGACGACAAAGGGGCCTTAGTCAAAAATAAACAATATCCTATCATCGAAAAGGGTCTATGGAAGTCTATGCCATATGTATTTTATTCAGACAACGATGGGGTGGCACATTATCTCAATAAACAACTAAACATTGTGACTTATCCGTTCCCAACTTACTATACTCTTCCTTCAGAAAATAATAGAGACTATCCAAAAAATCAATTTATGATGGACTACGAAGGTCGTTGGTATTACTTCAACAAAGACGGATTTCCTATCACTGGACCTAAAACTATTGATGGCTTTGAACTCTACTTCCATGAATCATCTCGTCCAGAAGGACATCAAGCTAAAGGCGAATTCATTAATATTGATAATAAAATTTACTACTTTGACAAAGACAATGGTCGTAAAGTCAAGGATACATCTTTTGAGTTAAACGGTATCCATTATATCGCAGATAAAGAAGGGAACATCACTATCCAAGGTGATTCTAGATTCCATAACCAATATGTCAGCGATGATAAAGGCAACTGGTATTACTACAACTCCGATGGCAATAAACTCATTGGCGAACAAAACATTGATAACGTCAAAGTTTACTTTAAGGACAGTGGAGTCCAAGTTAAAGGACACTTCGCTCCGAATGGACACTTCTATGACAAGGATAGTGGTGAACTTGTTACCAATGCTTATGTAGAAGACAATGGGAACTGGTACTATGTCGATGAAAATGGTCAAAAACTCATTGGAAACCAAATTGTTGATAGTTATCATGTTTGTTTTGACAGTGATGGTCGTCAACTAAAAGGTGAGGCTAGCTACTCAAATTCAGGTCTACCAAAACATTACTATGATTTGCATAATGGACAAATGGTTATCAACTCTCTTATTCAAATCGATGGTAAGACCTATAAAGCTGATAATGAAGGTAAACTCTCTGAAGTACCATATGCTTTAAACTATCGCAACCAAATTGTTACCGACGAATTTGAAAACAGCTATTATTATGACTACCAAGGAATGATGGTTAAAAATCAATACGTTACTATCTATCACCTAGAGAATGACTATCTTAACCCTAAAATTAGAAAAGTCACCTATTATGCAGGATATGACGGAAAATTCCTTCACGGTCCCCAAACAATAAATGGTGTTGCTACTTATTTCAATGCCTATGGTGAACAAATCAAAGACCAGTTCGCAGACGATGGTTACTATTATGATAAAGATACCGGTGCTCGTGTTAATTTAGGTGTCAACCGATCAGTTATGATAAATGGTAAATGGTATTATGTTGACCAAAACGGAAAGCAATCTAAAGGAGAGTTTATTAAACAAGGAGGAAACAAATACTACTACGATAAAAATAATGGTGAGCGTGTCATTGGAACACTTTTTGAAGTGAACGATAAACTTTATATTTCAGATCAAGAAGGTGTCATTACTGAAAAGAAAGATGATATCAAAAAAAATGGACTGTTCTATGATGACTACCACAATATCCATTATATGAATGATAATGGTCATCTAGCTAGGAACTTATACGTTCCTTCTAACCACAATGGATTTAGCGATGATACAAAACCATTTTACTATTTTGGTTCCGAAGGAATCGCTTTAAAAGGGGAGCATACTATTAATGGTGAAACAGTATTCTTCGATGAAAATGGAGAGCAAGTAAAAGGAGGTTTCGCAAAAAACGGTAAATATTACGATAAACATACAGGTAACTTAGCAAGAAATACTTTCAGAGAACGTACTGTAAGAATCGCTCGTGAATGGCGTGCTAATGGTATCTCAACTACATTCCGCTACTACCTAGATAATAGTGGCTACAAGGTGTCAGGTTATCAGACTATTAACGGTGAGGACTACTACTTCTACCCTGATGGACCACAGTTAAAAGGGGATTTCGCACCAGATGGTAGATATCACGATAAGGACACCGGAGCTTTAGTCACAAAACGTTATGTTCAAATAAAACCTTGGCATTTTATCACCGACCTAGGTAATGAGCCTATCGACCATAATTATGTTCAAGTATTTCAATTCGATAGATACCCTAGTCTAGCAGACACCTCAACTGGTGCAATTACTAGATATTTTGGTAAAAAATATTCTAATAGTTGGTACTACGTCGATGAAAATAGTCAAAAGGTAACTGGACACAAAACTATCGATAATGTGAAGGTTTACTTTGATAAAGATGGTAAACAAGCTAAAGGTATTGTTGCTGATGATGGTTATTACTATGACAAGAATACTGGTGAACTTGTTGACTTAGGACGTGACAAATTCGTTGACGTTGACGGTAATCGTTACTATGTTGGTAGTGATGGTAAATGTTACAAGGGAGAACAAAAGATTGGAGATGATTACTACTATTTCCACGATGATGGTAGACTAGGCTACGACGAATTGCGAACAATTTGGGCGGGAAATGACTACTACTACCATTATTATTACCCAAAAACTGGAAAACGTGCTAAAAATGTTGACATTACTTTTAACCACTCAATTCGTTACAAGGTGAAAGCTGAGCTTGTTCATTTCGATGAAAACGGTGATGGAAGGGTTATTAAATATATTTACGAATAATATTTATTTCACACATATAATTCCAATTTGTCTTTCAATGAAAGGAGAATTATCATGGAAAAGAAAGTACATTTTAAACTTCACAAAGTTAAAAAACATTGGGTAACTATTGCAGTGACAGGACTGGCTTTGGGATTGAGTTTTGCTGGCCTTAACTATGCTTCAGCTGAAGAACAGTCTACCCCTGTTAATGAAGCAACTGTTGAAGCTATCATCAAAGAAGGTGCTATTGACGTCGATGCTCCAGCAACTAGTGAAGCCACAGCTAAAGCTGTAGAAAACACACCTGCTACCGCTTCGACCGAAGCTACCACAGTGTCAGAAACACCAGTCGCTAACTCAGAAGTGGCTTCAACAGAAACAGTCTCTGAAAAACTAAGCTCTGAAGTCACAAGTACAGCTAGTTCAGAAGTAGCCAGCCCGAAAACTACACATTCTGAGGTAGGTGCAACGACAAGTGAGAGTGTTACAACTGAGAATGTGTCACCTGTCGGTGATATCCCAAACGAAAATACCACAAGAGGAACTGACCGTTCTGCCTTTACTGAAAAAAGGAATGGATTTGTTACCGAAAAAGAAGAACGCATTGAAACAGAAAACTATTTAGGTAGTCTTATTACCACAAGACATCCTTATTACGTAACTTATTACTACGATAACAACGGTAATAAGCTTATGGGATGGCAAGATATTAATGGAGAACGCTATTATTTCAAAAAAGAGCGAGAACATCCTGGTTTCGAAACCATTGATGGAAAACTCTATTACTTTACAGATAGTGCTCGTATGCTCCATGATGAATTTGTTGAAGAAAATGGTCAAACTTACTATCTAGGTAGCGATGGCGTGCGAGTTTCTGGCTTACAAGATATCAAAGGACAAACCTATTACTTTAATCCTGATAGAAACGGTCAACTTAGCTATGGCTTGAACGTGGTCGGAGACAAGCTCTATCTGTTTGGAGATGCTGGCAAAGAAAATGCAGGACAATTAGTTAAAGACACACATCTCAACAACGGTGATTTCCAACTCAATATTGATTCTAATGGTATCGTTACAGTGGCAAATAACCATCCCGCTTTTCTACAAGATAATGGTGGTCACTGGTACTATATGGATAAAGATGGAAAACTTATGACTGGACCACAAACTATTGATGGCTTGACCTATTATTTTGATTCTAATGGTAGACAGGTCAAGAGTGAACGCCGTAAGGTCAATGGTAAATCCTATTTTTACGACCCAGATAACGGCGCCCTTGTGACGAACCGCCTCGTCACCTTCAAAGCTGGACGATTTATTCCTGAAGAAAACTATGCTAAAGAAATAAGATTTGACGAAGCTCCTTATGCAAATTATGATAACAATGAACATCCTGAACTCGAACGGTATTATTTAGGTACCGATGGCCTACCAGTCACAGGATGGCAAACCATCAATGGTAATAGGTACTTTTTCCAAGATGATGGAAACATGGTCGTGCACAGATTTTTCAATAACTATTACTTCTACAATGATGGAACTATTGCTAGAAATAGACGATTGAATATTCCTACGCACTATATTATGAGAGAATTTCCAAATATCTATGAATTTGATAATGATGGGGTTGGTAAATTCATTTCTAGTGATTTTAAGGATCTTCACCCTAAGACTACTGCTTATTTTGTCCAAGATAAAGATGGATACTGGCGTTACTATAATGAATATGGATTTCCTGTCGTTGGACCTGCAACTATTGATGGCTACGACATGTATTTCCATTTAGGAACTCATAGACAAGCTAAGGGAGAGCTCGTTGATATCGATGGCAAGGTTTACTATTTTGATAAAGATAACGGTCGAAAGGTTAAAGATACAACTTTTGATTTCGATGGTAAGACCTATGTGGCAGACCAATCTGGTGTCCTCAGCATTAAAAGTCAATCAACTGAACGAAACCGCTATATCAGTGATTCCGAAGGTAACTGGTACTATGTCAATGACAAGGGTTACCTCCTCCTTGGTGCTCATACCATTGATAACGTTAACGTTTATTTCGGCACCAATGGTGTCCAATACAAAGGCCATTTTGCTCCTGATAATCACTATTACGATAAAGATAACGGTGCTTTAGTAACAGATAGATTGGTTGAGGATGGCGGCAAAGAGTTTTATGTTGATAAAGAAGGAAAGAAGTTTCACGGTGCTAAATACTTGGACGGAATTCAGTACTACTTTAGATACGGTGAAAAAGTGAAAGGTGAGTTTAATTATCCATACCGTGGTGATCATTATTATGACAAAGAGACTGGTGCACTTGTAACCGGAAAATACTTCGAATACAAAAATAACTGGTATTATGCAAATAGTAAGGGAAATATTCTGACTGGTAGAAGAGTTATCGATGGCAAGCATGTCTACTTCTACGATGATGATTATGGACAATATAAGGGTATACAAGCTAAAGATAAACTCATCATTTTAGGTGGTAAGACTTACTATTATCTTCCTGGCTCTGGTAATCGTGCTGATAATGTAACCTTGACAATCAATCACGTTACTTATTACTTTGATAATGACGGGGTTGGCCATATCCTTCGATAGTCATTTACAAGTGACTATGGTCAATTACCCAACACAAAAGGAAGTCGACCAACTGTCAACTTCCTTTTTCATACCACAAATAAAATTTCATCCGTTTTAAGAAAACTTTAGGCTTTGCTTTATATACTATAACCATCCTAAAACTTTTCTTTTTCATAATCTCCTAAATCCAGGGCTTAGGTCCTGGATTTTTTTGCGTTTTACTTAAAAGTACTAACTCGGAAAGCAAAAAAAGGTTCCTATTATACTAAAATTCAAGTATAATAAATCATATAGTATTTAGAATAATTAAAAAATTATTTTTTTATTTATAAACATATATTTGGAGGTAATTAATTGAAAAATAAACTCAAGAAAAATGCTCTCTGGGGACTTATTCCAATTCTCTGTCTTATTGCTGCTTATTATTTTCTAGTCTTTGCTCCCCATCAAAAGGCAGTCGACTCATTCAATAATATTGCTCAAAAGGTTAAAAAGCAGAACAACATCTTAGAAGATAAAATAAAGACGGCAAATCAACTCCTAAGTAATAAAGACAAACCTTTAGATGAAAATCTTTCCTCTGAATTAAAAAATGAAATCACTTCTGCTGAGAAGGCAAAACGAAAAATTTCTAAGATTAAAAAGTCAACAAGTGATATTAACAAACAGGTAGAAGCACTTAAAAAACCGTTAGATTATACAACTGAAATAAAGAAACTCGATGATCTAAATCAAAAGTATTCAACAAGTGTTAAACAACTAAAACAAATAACCAACCCTTCTAGTAGCTTTATCGAAAGTAGACTTAAAGAAATTGATACCATTACAGGAGTTCAGTCAGCAACCGAAGATAATGATCCAAATAAGGGATTGAATAAACAAGGTAGTTACACAGCATCCGTGTATTTTACTGATAGTTTAGTTACTGACACTATTGAAGGAAAGGATATTGTAACTAAAGGAACTGATGCTGGTGGCAATATCGAAGTCTACAAAACAGTTGAAGATGCACAAAAACGAAATGAGTATTTGAGTGCTTTCGACGGACTCCCAGCTATGTTAAATCCTGGATCTCATTATGTTTATGGTACGATTATCATCCGAACTTCTGGAAGATTGACTGCTACACAACAAAATGACCTAACTCAAAAGATTTATCAAAAGTTGATTGAGATTAAAGATGGAGATACAAGCGAAACTAGTCAAAAAACTGAAACCAATAATAGCTCTGAAACTAGTACTCAAACTAACGTAACAACACAATCTACTCAAAAGAATTCAGGTACTGTCTCTAGTTCTACCACCGAAAATACTACAAATACTGCTTCTAGCGAAAAACAATCTGAATACCTCAGTAATATTGATGCAAATGGCTATAACAAGCTTACTGGAGAAAATATCTTTGAGAAAAAATCCGGAAATCCTGAAGATGGTCCTGAGTACCACAGTTTCTTTGATAGAAATGGCTATAACAGTCAAACAGGTATGAATCTTAATGATTACGTTGTACCCAATGATAGTTCCACTGGCATAGGATGGTCAGACGGTCAATAGTTAATTCTTAAAAATACTCACCTACTACTTTAAGAAAACTTTAGGATTTGCTTTATATACTATAATCATCCTAAAACTTTTTTTTCTTAATCTCCTAAATTCAGGGCCTAGGTCCTGGATTTTTTTGTGCGGTCAAGAAATAAACGATGTCATAGATTTTGAGCTATTTCTTATATTCTTTTGCCTGATGGATCATCTCTAGGAAATAAGCATGCACCCTTGTATCACCCGTTAATTCTGGATGAAAAGAGGTCACCAACATCTGCTTTTCTCTAGCTGCCACGATAGCCCCATTGACTTGTGCTAGAATATCCACTTCTGGTCCAACAGCTTCAATAATCGGCCCACGAATAAAGACCATTGGGATCTCCCCTATTCCTTTAAATTCAGCATCTGTGACAAAACTGCCCAATTGGCGTCCATAAGCATTTCTGGCTACAGTGATATCCATATTTGCCAAATGTTTTGTTTGGTCTCCCACTATGGTTTTGGCCAACAAAATCAGACCTGCACAAGTTCCAAATACAGGTAGTCCAGCATCAATTTTCGTCTTAATCGGCTCAAACAAGTCTAAATCATGCAAAAGTTTTCCCATGACTGTCGACTCTCCCCCTGGTAGAATGAGCCCGTCTAAATCAGCGTGAGCTTCCCAATCCTGTCGATTTCTGATTTGAACCGTTTCAACCCCAAGTGCTTTCAAGACCTGCTCATGTTCTGCAAAAGCACCTTGCAAAGCCAGTATTCCGATTTTTGTCATCTATTTTCCTCGCTCTGCCATTAAGATGTCAATTTCGTCCTTGTTGATACCAACCATGGCTTCTCCCAAATCTTCTGACACTTGCGCCAAAATATCGGGACGATTGTAGTTAGTTACTGCTTTGACGATAGCTTCCGCACGTTTTTTCGGATCTCCAGACTTGAAAATCCCTGAACCAACAAAGACACCTTCAGCACCCAGCTGCATCATAAGCGCAGCATCCGCTGGTGTCGCTACACCACCTGCCGCAAAATTGACAACAGGCAACTTGCCATGTTCGTGGACATAACGGACCAAATCAATTGGCACCTGCAAGTCTTTAGCAGTAATATAGAGTTCATCTTCTCTAAGATTTTGAATACGGCGAATCTCTTGATTCATGAGTCGCAAGTGGTGAACAGCCTGAACAATATCACCAGTCCCAGGTTCACCCTTGGTACGAATCATTGATGCCCCTTCTGAGATACGGCGAAGAGCCTCACCGAGGTCCTTAGCTCCACAGACGAAAGGCACATCAAACTGGGTTTTATCCACATGAATAAGGTCATCAGCCGGTGTCAAAACCTCACTCTCGTCGATATAATCAATCTCAATCGCCTGCAAAATCTGTGCTTCAACGAAATGACCAATACGCACCTTAGCCATCACTGGAATACTAACGGCGTCCTGAATTTCCTTGATCATCTTAGGATCACTCATACGTGACACACCACCCACCGCACGGATATCGGCCGGAATGCGTTCCAAGGCCATAACTGCAGCTGCTCCTGCCGCCTCAGCGATACGTGCTTGCTCAGGATTTTGAACGTCCATGATGACGCCCCCCTTAAGCATCTGTGCCAAATTTTTATTTAAGTCGTAACGATTTGTCATTGCAATCACCTCTCATGTTTTTATGTCCTCTATTTTACACAGGATGATTTTTGAAAAAAAGACTCTATTTCCCAAACTGTATGGGGACAATTGCCCTTTCAATCATATCTATAGACGAAAAAATAAATAAATTAGGAAAACTCTTTTATAGGCTATAACTATCACAACTATAAGCATCTTTTTATAAGAGTATGGCATTTTTGTATCCGTTTTCTATTGAAGTTATTAGAAAATAAGATTAAAATATAATCGTAAATTAATTTTTGGTGTTCATGATGTTTTATATGTCACAGCATGAATTTACCAAGTCACCATATAAGGGGGAAATTTATGGAAAACAAAGTTCGTTTCAAACTTCATAAAGTTAAGAAACATTGGATTACAATCGCTGCCTCAAGTTTGGCTATCGGGGCTTCACTGATTGGCCTTGGTCAAGTCGGAGCCGATGAGGTCGAACCTGAAACGACCGCTGTTAACAGTCCTGAAAATGTCGTCTCTGACAGTAATCTTGAGACAAGTGCTAGCCTCATTACAAGAACCGAAGTAGCTCCGGCGAGCACGGCTGTTGAAAATACTTCTAGTGATACAGTCTCAACTGACACTACATCTACTAATGTCGCCAGTCAGCCTGCAGAAGCAACTGCTACACAGCCTAGTAACGAGGCCGATAAAAAGGTTGAAACCGCTCAATCTAGTGAAACAACTATTGCTGATAGGGGTGCTGAAGTCTCATCTGAAACAAGCGACAACGTAACTACTTCACAGGAAACACCCTCACAAGGTGGCAAGTTCACATCCGATGATCAGGGTAACTGGTATTACCTAGACAACGAGGGCCACAAACTAACTGGCCCACAAACCATCGACAGCTTCAACCTCTACTTCCATGACAATGGCATCCAGGCAAAAGGTGAAAAGGTAACCATTGATGGCAAGGACTACTACTACGATAAAGATAATGGGCGTAAGGTAACTGATACAAGTATTGAAGTAGATGGTAAAACTTATCTAGCAGATGCTGATGGTATCCTAACCGAAAAAACACAACTACCTACTCAGGTCGTGACCGGTGGTCATTTCCAATCTGACAACCAAAAAGATTGGTATTACTACACTGCCAACGGTGAAAAATTGACTGGTTGGCAAAATGTTGATGGTGTCATCCTTTATTTTGATAAAGATGGGAAACAAGTCAAAGGACAAGAACGAGAGATTGGTGGAAAATACTATCGATTCGATGAGAATGATGGTTCTCTATTAACGAATCAGTGGCATCACACTTCAATTTTCAATGGCTATAGGACAGAACCTCAATATACAACTTATACTAATTACTTAGGCGAAGATGGTGCTGCATTTATTGGATGGCATACCATTGACAGTAAACGTTATTATTTCAAACCTGACGGACTTTTGGCTAAAAATGATACTGTCACAATTGATGGGAAGATTTATCTTTTTGATTACCAAGGACAATTGGTCAAGAACAAATATGGCATTGTTGAAACTCCTTCAATGTTCCATGCAAACACTTCTACCTACCGTACCAATGCTAACGGCGAAGTCTTAACTGGTAAACAAATTATCGATGGAAAAGAATATATCTTTGCTTTAAAGGGTCAAGTTCTTGATGGTATCATAGGTTATGACAGCAAACTTTATCTAGTCACAGATAGTAAAATAGAAAAAAACTATTTTGGAGCCCTTTTTTCAAAAAAAACATTTTGGGGCGGGCCTAGTTTCTCTGGAATCTATGGAACTGATAAAAACGGTGTCCTCCTCGAGGGCATCCAACGAGGCTCTGATGGTCACCTTCACTACTTCCAACCTGAGGTAAAAAGTGTTGATAAGCCTACATGGAAAGAAATCGATGGCAAGCGCTATCGTCTAACAAAATCATATCGAACAGAAAGATATGCTGGTATGTACACCACTATTATCCTTACTAACGACACTTTGAAAGTCGATGATAAGACCTACACAATTGATAATGAGGGAGTAGTGACTGAATTTACGGCTAAAAACCAATTTGTTCGCGATGATTTCTGGAACTGGTACTACTACGACAAAGAGGGCAAACTCCTAACAGGCCGTCAAACCATTGATGGTGTTCAACTCTACTTTGATAAAAATGGTAAGCAAGTCAAAGGTAGCCTAGTAGACATTGATGGTAAAACTTACTACTTTGACAAAGACAGTGGGGCTATGTGGACCAATCGTAGTCTAACTCTCAATGGAATGACCTACGAAATTGATGACCAAGGCCGTGTGACATCGTCACTTCGAAATACCTTTGTTCAAGATAAAGATGGTGACTGGACCTACCTCAAAGATAAGGGGCAAGTAGCTACTGGATGGCAGACTATTGATGGTATTCAACTCTACTTTGATGGCACTGGGAAACAAATCAAAGGTGAGCGTATCCTTATAGATGGGAAGTACTACTATTTCGATAAGAACAATGGCGAACTCCTCCGTAATGCATTCCATTCCTTTAGTTCCTCATATAAGCTCTACTTTGGAAATGATGGTGCTCAAGTTTTTGGATGGTACACACTAGATGGTCACCGTGTTTACTTTAAAGAAGACGGTCTACAAGCTAAAGATAATGTCCTTTTAATCGACGGAAATTATTATTACTTCAATCAAGATGGCCAACTTCTTGTTAATGGTTCCGCTAAATCATATAATAGTTTATATCTTGCAGATTCAGAAGGAAAATTATTATCCGGGTGGAGAGAAATTGACGGTAAGACCTATTACCTAGATCCAAGCAACCAATATCGCTATATCAATACAACAGAAACCATAAATGGCAAGACCTATCTTTTCGGTTCTTACGCAGAATTATTACGTAATGAAACTAAATCCGGTTACGTTTCAGACGAAAATGGAATCGTTCGAATAGGATTCTACCGTACTGATAAAGGCTATCTATACTATCTTGAGCCTAGGGTAATCGAGTTTTACCAACCAACTTGGAAGGAAATTGACGGTAAGCTCTATCACTTTGAAAAATCAACTTCATTAAGGAAATATCTTTACGGATCTCCAATCACAACCAATGCAACCCTTGAAAAAGATGGCAAAACTTATGTCATTGATGAAAATGGTGTGGCAACTGAGAAAGTTAATTAAAGTGGAAAACAAGATATTTCTCGCACTTTAAGAAAACTTTAGGAATTACTTTATATACTATAACCATCCTAAAACTTTTCTTTTTCATAATCTCCTAAATCCAGGGCATAGGTCCTGGATTTTTTTGTGTTTTTAAACTCTTGTGACTGCTAAAATTGTGACATTGGCCATTCACTCGCTTTTTTATGTAATCGTTTTCTTATTTTTGTCTAAATTTCTTATATTTTCTTGAAAGTCTCTAAAATAGCGCTATAATAGGAC
>NZ_JACLQM010000028.1:0-15539 GCF_016648655.1 Streptococcus sp. 17.1 | reverse complement strand
GACTTTTTGTTTACACTCAAAAAGCTCCATAATCTCTACAGTGGTTTTACCCACTACAGAAATTATAGAGCCGTTTTTTTCATATTAATTTCAATTCCTCCTTTACAAATGAATAAAAATACAATAAACTAATTACATATTTATTCAAAAGGAGTGCATAAATGAAAATTTCAATCGTTGGTATCACTGGTTATAGTGGTTTAGAGTTAGTTAAAATTTTGAATAATCATAAGAAAGTGGAACTTGTTTCTATTCACGCAACCAAGGAAGTGGGCCGACGATTGTCTGATGTGTATCCCTATCTGACAGGTGTTTGTGACTTAGAAATTGAGGCTTACGATGCGGAAAAGATTATGCAAAAGGCGGATTTGGTTTTCTTTGCCACACCTTCAGGAGTCTCTAGCTTGCTAGCAGAGGAATTTGTTCTGGCTGATTTTCCTATTATTGATTTGTCTGGCGATCATCGCTTGCCAGCAGATGTTTATCAAGAATGGTATAAAAAATCACCTGCTAAGCAGAGCATTTTGAATAAATTTACATACGCATTATCAGAATATGCAGATATGAAGGATAAGAAATTTATTGCCAATCCTGGATGCTATGCGACAGCGACAGAGTTAGCCTTGATTCCTTTGGTGGCAGTTAGTTTGATTGAGACGGAGAGTGTCATTGTGGATGCTAAGTCTGGTTTAACTGGTGCGGGTAAGGCTTTGAGTGAGTCTAGTCATTTTGTCAATGTTCACGATAATTACGTGACTTATAAACTCAATCATCATCAGCATATTCCTGAGATTGTTAAAACCTTGCAGGTCTTTAATCCGGAAATGCCTGAGATTCAGTTTTCAACGTCGCTTTTACCCGTTAATCGTGGAATCATGGCTACGGTTTATTGTAAGTTGAAGAAGGGCGTGACTGTAGCTGATGTAGCTTCAGCATTCACAAAGGCTTATGATGATAAACCTCTTGTACGTGTGCAAGACAGTTTGCCAGAACTACACAATGTTATTGGATCGAATTTTACAGACATCGGCTTTGCCTATAATGAGAAAACCAATGTTCTGACAGTTATTTCGGTCATTGATAATTTGATCAAGGGTGCTGCTGGTCAAGCGGTTCAAAATCTCAACCTCATGCAGGGGTGGGATGAGACAGAAGGTTTGCTTCTGACACCATCATACTTGTAGATGTAAGCATAGAGTTAGGAGAAAAAATATGAAAGTCATTGAAGGAACAATTGCCAGCCCGTTGGGATTCTCAGCAGATGGGCTACATGCAGGATTTAAAAAGAGAAAAATGGATTTTGGTTGGATTGTCTCTGAAAAACCAGCCAGTGTGGCAGGGGTTTACACGACTAATAAGGTTATCGCAGCTCCTTTGATTGTGACCAAGACCTCAGTTAAAAAGGCTGGGAAAATGAAGGCCATCGTTGTTAACTCAGGTGTAGCCAATTCTTGTACAGGGACTCAAGGATTGGAGGATGCTTACACCATGCAGGAGTGGACCGCTGAAAAGTTAGGTGTTGAACCAGATTTGGTTGGTGTGGCTTCTACAGGGGTTATCGGTGAGTTGCTACCAATGGATACCTTGAAAAATGGCCTTTCCAAGTTGGTGGTCAATGGGAATGCTGATGACTTTGCTAAGGCAATTTTGACGACTGACACAGCGACTAAGACCATTGCTGTGACGGAGACCTTTGGACGCGATGTTGTCACTATGGCTGGTGTCGCTAAGGGTTCAGGCATGATTCACCCGAATATGGCAACCATGCTTGGGTTTATTACTTGTGATGCCAATATTTCTAGTGACACCCTTCAATTGGCCTTAAGTCAAAATGTGGAAAAGACCTTTAACCAGATTACAGTTGATGGGGATACATCAACTAATGATATGGTTCTTGTCATGTCAAATGGTTGCACGCTCAATGAAGAGATACTGCTAGGTACACCAGAATTTGATAAGTTTTCAAAAATGCTTAATTTCGTGATGCAAGAATTGGCTAAGAAAATTGCCAAGGACGGTGAAGGTGCCAATAAGCTCATCCAAGTTGATGTGGTTAATGCCCCTAATGCCCTTGATGCTCGTATGATGGCAAAATCTGTTGTCGGTTCAAGCCTGGTCAAAACAGCCATTTTTGGTGAAGATCCTAACTGGGGGCGTATTCTAGCTGCTGTTGGCTATGCCGGTGTGGACGTTCCTGTGGACAATGTTGATATTATGCTTGGCGGTCTGCCAGTCATGCTTGCCTCTAGTCCTGTGACCTTTGATGATGAGGAAATGAAAGACATCATGCATGAGGATGAAGTGACCATTACGGTAGATCTTCATGCTGGACATGAAAAGGGAACCGCATGGGGGTGTGATCTTTCTTACGATTACGTTAAGATTAATGCCCTCTATCACACTTAGACTATCTAAGGAAAAGGAGTTAACTGATGACTGCTGAATATATTGTAATTAAGATTGGTGGAGTAGCCAGTAAACAGCTAACTCCTGAGATACTGACCAAACTGTCAGAATGGCAGCAGGCTGGTCAGAAAATTGTTATCGTCCATGGGGGTGGTTTTGCTATCAACCAACTCATGGAGGAACATGACATCCCAATTCATAAGGTTAATGGTCTTCGTGTGACGGGTCAGTCAGATATGGACTTGATTAAAGAAGCCTTGGTTGACATAGTTGGGAAAAACTTAGCAGGTGAGCTGACAACTGCAGGTTTGCCAGCCTATCAGCTTGTAGATGAATTGCCAGACCTTGTTCATGCTGATTTTTTGGATCAAGAGACTTATGGCTTTGTGGGTGAGGTCAAAAACATCGCCAATCAGACCTTAGTAGCACTCCTTGCTCAAGGTAAGATCCCCTTGATTCCTAGTTTGGGTTACAGTGAGCAGGGTGATTTGCTCAATATCAATGCGGATTACCTTGCTAGAGCTGTGGCAATTAGTCTAGGTGCCAAAAAACTTATCCTTATGACAGATGTCAAGGGAGTTTTAGAAAATGGTCAGGTTTTGGAGCATCTGAATCTTGTGGACGTTCAGAAAAAAATAGATTTAGGCGTGATAACTGGGGGTATGATTCCTAAAATTCAAAGCGCTGTTCAGACAGTTCAAGCCGGTGTCGAGCAGGTCATTATTGGTGATAACCTGACTGATGGTACCATAATCAAGGAGTAAGAGATGACAAAACTATTTTCAAACTATAAGCGGGCAGCGATTGATTTCGCTTCGGCACAGGGCAATTATTTGACTGATACCACTGGCAAGACCTACTTGGATTTTTCATCAGGTATCGGGGTAACTAACCTGGGCTATCATCCCCATGTCAATCAGGCTTTGACAGAGCAGGTGGGTAAGATTTTGCACCAGCCTAATCTTTATCACAATCAGTTGCAAGAAGATGTTGCTGGACTTTTAATTGGTGACAAGGACTATCTAGCCTTTTTCTGTAATAGTGGTGCAGAGGCCAATGAAGCAGCCATAAAAATCGCCCGAAAGGCATCGGGTAAACAAGAAATCATTACCTTCCAAAATTCCTTCCATGGTCGAACGTTTGGATCCATGTCTGCCACTGGTCAGGATAAAATCAAACAAGGCTTTGGTGAAGGTGTGCCCCACTTTAGCTATGCTATTTTCAATGACATAGATAGTGTCAAGGCCCTAGCTAGTGACGAAACAGCGGCTATTATGTTGGAGTTGGTTCAAGGGGAATCAGGTGTTCAACCTGCTGATAAGGACTTTGTTAAGGCTTTGGCTGACTTTTGTAAGGAGACGGGTATTTATCTTATTGTAGATGAGGTTCAGACAGGACTTGGTCGTACTGGTAAGCTTTATGCTTATGAGCACTACGATATTGAACCAGATATCTTTACTCTGGCAAAAGGTTTGGCAAATGGGGTGCCAGTTGGTGCCATGCTTGCTAAGTCATCTCTTGGAGAAGCCTTCTCTTACGGAAGTCACGGCTCTACCTTTGGAGGAAATAAACTGGCTATGGCGGCGGCCAAAGCTACGCTTGAAGTTATGTTGGTCCCAAGTTTTCTAGATACTGCCCTTGAAAATGGAAACCAGCTACAAGCAAAATTGCAAGCAGCTTTATCTGATAAAGAGACGGTTACCACTGTACGTGGCTTGGGCTATATGATTGGGATTGAGACTACTGGCAATTTAGGAGAATTGGTCCAGTCGGCTCGAGATAAGGGGTTAATTGTCTTAACTGCAGGGACAAACGTGATTCGTCTTTTGCCACCAATCACCCTAAGTGATGCTGAAATTGAAAAGGGTGTGGCTCTCCTATCAGAAATATTTGACTAGAACATAAAAATCACTTGATTCTTGAATCAAGTGATTTCTTTTACTCATTGTCAGTATCAATCTCGCTGAGAAGTCCTTTAGCTGTTGTTGTTGGCAGAATACGGACACGATTAAGTGAGAGAAGACCATCCTTGGCACTGGCTAGCCCTTCGTTGGTTGTTAGTCCTAACTTGTAAGTTTTCTTAGCTAGGTCAAGTGTCGTTTGATTGTAGCGACCTGATGGGTAGGCAATGGTATTGACCTTGGTATTGAGTTTATTTTCAAGGAAGTCAATAGAATCCGTTAATTCAACCTTTTGTGTCGCCTTATCAGTGGTTGACAAATCGGGGTGATTAACCGTATGAGACTGGAAGCTCATACCGTGAGCCATCATTTCTTTCATCTGTTTGACGGTAAGATTTCCAGCATTTCCTTTCTTAACAAAGCCAGTGATCACATTATTGGTTGCTTTAGCCTTGTATTTTTTGAGAATAGGATAGGCAATGGTGTAGAAATCTTCGTTACCATCGTCAAAGGTCAGCCAGACAACCTTCTTAGCAGGTAGAGCGTTTTCAGTGAAGGCCTTATAGGCTTCTTCAGGCGTTAGGAAATAGTAACCTGCCTTTGACAAAGCCTTGATTTGTGCTTCGAAGAGGTCTGGGTCAACGATAAGGTTAGCGTTAGAAGCTTCAGATGGATCCATGACGTGTACCGCATGATACATGAGGATAGGGATTTGGACAGGATCGTCATAGGTTTTCCATTTAGCTGTCGTCTTAGACTGACTGGTCTGAGCCTGTTGTTGCTTGCTTTTCGACTGATTTGGTCGGTTAAGCATAAAGACTGCTAGTAAGCCAAGAAGGACAATATTTAGGAAAAGCAGAAGAAGGTTCAGTTTCTTTCTGTTAGCTTGAGTTGTTTTTTTCTTTTGAGAAGTCATTGTATCCCCTTTCAAATAGGTCTAGTTATTATTCTAACAAAAATGGGATGGAAATGCACAGAATTTTCAGTAAAAAGAATACTTGCCTCCTTAAATGGCAACAATATTCTGTCAATTCCGATAGAAATGTGGTACAATTAAAAAAATGTATGTTTTTAAGGAGAAATCGTAAATGTCTATTAAAATTGGATTGCTTGGCTTTGGTACAGTAGCTAGCGGTATTCCTTTCCTCTTGAAGGAAAATGGTGAAAAGGTTCTTGCAGCCTCACGTGACCAACTCGAAATTGCCAAAGTTTTGGTTAAAGATGACGAGGAAAAAAATCGTCTTATCGCTGCCGGAAACGACTACAATTTTGTCACAAATGTTGACGAAATCCTTAATGATGAAGAGATTCAAATCGTTGTTGAATTGATGGGTCGTATCGAGCCAGCTCGTACCTTCATCACAAAAGCACTTGAAGCAGGTAAAAACGTTGTTTCTGCTAACAAAGACTTGATTGCTACTCATGGAAAAGAGTTGATTTCTCTTGCCCAAGATAAGGGAGTGGCTTTCTACTATGAAGCTGCTGTTGCTGGTGGTATTCCAATTTTGCGTACTTTGGCTAACTCTTTGACGTCTGATAAGGTGACACGTATCCTTGGTGTGCTTAACGGAACATCTAACTTTATGATGACTAAGATGGTTGACGAAGGTTGGTCATATGAGGACGCTCTTAAGACTGCCCAAGAACTTGGTTATGCTGAAAGTGATCCAACTAACGACGTTGAAGGTATTGACGCTGCTTATAAAGCTGTTATCCTTAGCCAATTTGGATTTGGTGCCACAATTGATTTCGACGATGTGACTCACAAGGGGATTACAAACATCTCTACTGATGATGTAGCTGTTGCTCAAGAATTGGGTTATGTCATCAAATTGGTTGGTGATGTGCGTGAAGTAGAATCAGGTATCTCAGCAGAAGTGTCCCCAACATTCTTGCCAAAAAATCACCCACTTGCTAGCGTCAACGATGTCATGAATGCAGTCTTTGTTGAATCTATCGGTATTGGCGAATCAATGTACTACGGTCCAGGTGCTGGTCAAAAACCAACAGCAACATCTGTTTTGGCAGATATTATCCGTATTGCTCGTCGTCTTTCAGATGGCAATGTTGGTAAACCATTTAATGAGTTCCGTCGTGACTTGCCATTGGCTAATCCAGCAGATGTTAAGAGTAACTACTACTTTGCCCTTGATACGCCAGACGAAAAAGGTAAAATCCTTCACTTGTCTGAAATCTTCAACTCAGAAGATATTTCATTTGAACAAGTCTTGCAACAAAAAGCAAATGGCACAACAGCTCGTATCGTTGTGATTACACATGCTATGTCTAAGACACAACTTAAAGCTGTTACTGAAAAACTTGAAGCAGCAGAAGATTTCACAGTTGTCAACACATTGAAAGTTTTGTCTAACTAATTGATAAGCCCATACTGGTGCGTATAAGAAAGGTATTCAAGGAGAAAAGTCGCTGATGGCTTTCCTCCTTTTGGTGTATTATTATGAAAATTACTGTTCCAGCAACATCTGCCAATATTGGTCCAGGTTTTGACTCTGTGGGTGTTGCCGTTTCTAAATATTTGACAGTCGAGGTGCTTGAACCAGTGGATGCATGGCATATCGAACATGATTTGGGCGATATTCCTTCAGATGAAAATAACCTCCTCATTTCAACTGCCTTGCAAGTTAAGTCTGATTTGCAGCCCCATAAATTGGTGATGACATCAGATATTCCCTTAGCGCGTGGGCTAGGTTCTTCAAGTTCTGTTATTGTCGCAGGAATCGAGTTGGCCAATCAATTGGCAAACTTGCAGCTCTCAGACGATGATAAACTTGATATTGCAACCAAGATTGAAGGTCATCCGGACAATGTTGCCCCAGCTATTTTTGGGAATCTCGTTGTAGCCTCTTATGTGGATGAACATGTTAATAGCATCGTGACAGACTTTCCAGAGTGTGCCTTTGTAGCCTTCATTCCGAGCTATGAACTTAAGACATCTGATTCACGTGGGGTACTTCCAAGTGACCTGTCTTACAAAGAAGCTGTAGCTGCATCATCTATTGCCAACGTTGCCATTGCTGCCCTCTTTGCAGGCGATTTGGTTAAGGCAGGACATGCTATTCAAGGGGATATGTTCCACGAACGCTACCGTCAAAAATTGGTTAAAGAATTTGCGACTATTAAGGAATTGTCAGGTCAATATGGTGCTTATGCGACCTATCTTTCAGGCGCTGGCCCAACAGTTATGACCTTGACGCCAAATGATCAGGCTGAAGCTCTTAAAACGGCTATCGATGGTCTTGGTTTAGATGGTGAAACCTTCATCCTATCTGTGGATAAAGCAGGTGTTGTCGTTGACTAGAAAAAATCAAGGGCTACTCTTTGGTCTAGCCACCTATATTCAATGGGGATTTTTATCCCTTTTTTGGAAGCTTTTAGCAGGTGTTTCGGCTTATAACACCTTCTCGTGGCGGATTGTTTTTACAGTGGTGACTATGCTGACTTACGCCCTAGTCGCTAAGCAAAATACACGTTTCAAAAAGGAGCTTGTAGAACTTTGGCAAGATAAGAAAGCCTTGCTTCGTATGCTACTTGCTAGTTTTCTCATAGCAGCTAACTGGTTGATTTATATCTATGCTGTGGGTCATGGTCAAGCGACGCAGGCTAGCCTGGGCTATTACATTATGCCTATTGTTTCTATCCTGTTTGCCCTCATTTTTCTTCGTGAATCATTGAGTAGGACCATGTGGGCAGCAGTAGTATTGGCCTTTATAGGAGTACTGGTTCTTGTTGCCAATACAGGAAAACTTCCCATGGTTTCATTGGGGTTAGCTCTGAGCTTTGGTTTCTATGGTCTAATCAAAAAAGGGGTTAGACTCTCCAGTGACGTAGCCATGCTAGTAGAAAGCGGCTTGCTACTACCTTTTGTAGCTATCTATCTTGTTTTCTTTTCTCCAGAATCATTTTCTTCCTATTCGAGCATGGAAATGTTTCTCCTAGCCATATCCGGTGTGGTGACGGCCGTTCCATTGCTTTGCTTCTCAGAAGCAGTCAAAAGGGCGCCGCTTAACCTTATTGGTTTTATCCAGTATCTTAATCCTACGATTCAACTTCTCGTAGCCATCCTCATTTTTGGTGAGACGGTCAGCTTTGGAGAGTTGAAAGGCTTCCTCTTTATCTGGATGGCCATACTAGTCTTTGTAACTGGCCAAATAGTAACATTTCGTAGAAGTTCCTGATAGCTATCGGGAACTTTTTATAATGTCGACCTAAAAATGAGCCAAGTTTATCTGACAATTTTAGAACTTTAAGATATAATAGTAGTATTAGATTAAAATAGCGGAGAATTTTATGCGAAAAATGAAAAAGCTAGTGAGCTATCTGCTTCTGCTCGCTATCCCAGTTGCCATCGCTGCAGGTCTGTTTATCTTTAACGGTTCAGGTTACCGTTTGTCAGAAAAAGATGCAGCAGACATTGCTTACAAAAATGCAGGTGTCAAAACTTCTGAGATCTCTCAATCAACAGTTTCAAAAGCACGTTCTGGGCTTCACGGAAGTTATGAGATTAGTTTCACAACGTCAGACAACCATTTTGAGTATACGATTGACGGTCAGTCGGGATCTATTTTGAAACATAAGAGTGACCATCCAACATCTAAGGATGAGGATGATACTCAAAAAAGTGAAGAGCCTAAAGACGAGACTCAACCTAGCGAAAACAAGGAAGAGACAGCAGTATCTAAAGAAGCTGCGCAAACGACAGCTCTTAACCATGCTGGCCTAGCTGAAGGTTCTGTGACCAACTTGAAAACGGACTTGAAGACTGAAGGAGACGGTAAAGTCTACAATATCAGCTTTGATTATGCTGCTAGCGGTCTACGTTATAAATACGCGGTAAATGCTGATTCAGGAGCTATCGTAGCCTATACGACTGAGTATCTGACAGGGGCTGCGACTCCTGCTCAGTAGGTCGCAGATAGGGTGAAAAGCTCTCCTTATTATTGAGGAAAATCCTTGCAATTTCTCTGAAATGGTGTAAACTTAAAGTGAAAACGGTAACAGTAGTTGTAAAAGTTGCCGTAGAATCAAGGAGGCTTTGACCATGAAAGAATTCCAAGCATTTAAAGACACGCTTAGCAATAAGGCTCTCAAAGCCATTTACGAAGAAAGTAAATTGGAAGTTCAAGACGAAACAACTGAAGGTACAGAAGCCTTCTCACTAGCTTTGGCGACCCAAATGGCTATCAATCTACTCGAAAGCTATGAAAAATGGCTAAAAGAAGAAAGAGCTAAGGGAGATAAATAAGATGAAATCCTTGTCGAAAGACAGGGATTTTTCTAATGGAAAATAAAGTTATCTAGAATGTAGATGATCTGTCTTGAAATATCTATAATGCCATCATTCATGTACTCAAAAAAAATAAATGCTTTTACTTATGATAAATGAGCCATTTCTTGTGGAAAAGGTCACGATTTTAGCCGATGTTTTGTTACAATGGTTTCAGCAAGTTCCTTAAGAGAGGAGTAGAAAGATGATTTTCTTGGTGGTTAGGATAATTACTATGATGTTTGGGGGTATAGTTACTTACCTGCTATTGTGTTATTTTATTAGTCATACACAGTCCGAACATGTTTTAATAAGAGCACATCAAAGACGAGTTGCAGCTGGGAAAAGGCTCAAAGATGTTTGTGGGCTTGAATTAAAAGTTCATAAAGAACATTTTCAGAAGGATTTTGAAGGAAAGTGATGGTGAACTTCATGGAGTTAATTAAATCATTTCTTGTGGCGCCCTATTTTCTTGGGATGATTCTTGGTGGTGTGTTTTTAGGGATTTATGTGTTGATAGATAAGATTATTAAGAATCCGATAAAAGATATCAATTATTATAAAAAGTTTGTAGAATCTTACAAAGAAGAAGCAGATTTTTATAAAATGTCCTCCGAAGAGTATAAAACGATGGCAATAACTTACCGTAAGAGATATTTGGAAAGCCAAGCAAAGTTAGAACTTGTCATGAAAGGTAATAGTAGCCATTGAAAATTGTGAGGAAAAGTAGGACAGAGGACCTACTTTCAAATTCAAAAATCAATAAGATTTCCATCACAATTTCATTTGTCTTGGTCTTAAAATTGTGATAAAATAAGACCATTCAGAGGTGCTTTGAAGCCCATTTGTCACAGGAAGCGGTGGTACTGAGAAATCCGCACAAATGTCAAAGCTGGTTGCTGATGGTCAAATTGAATCAAGAAAGCTGTGAGTGGTTGTCACTCAAAATTGGGTGGTACCGCGGATACACATTCGTCCCTGTCATAGTTATGGCAGGGATTTTCTATAGCTTTTAAAGAACTAAGACCGAAGGTCACAGGTGGATTTAGAGATATCGATGCAGACGGAGCGCAAGCGAGGTCTACGTTCCTATCAGAGGAGGGTGACATGAAGCAATCTTTTGAGACCAGTAAATTGTACTATGGTTTTCCCATTTTTATCTTGGGTTACCAGGACCAGACACATGGCTATAATGTGACGACTTGTAGTTCTTCCTATAGTCTAGGAGATTGGCTCGTCATCGGGGTTGGTAGTGAGGAAAATGCGGCAGACCAGATTAAGCATTATCAGAAGTTCACAGTGAATATTCCTGATGAGAGTTTAATGCTTGAGATGGAGCAGGCTGGTTTTATTAGTCATCGTGAAAAGATTGCTAAATTCGGCTTAGATTTCCAACCTTCTAAACTGACACAAGCACCTATACTGGATGCTTGCCCAGTCGTATTGGATTGCCAGGTAGACAGAATTATTGAGGAAGATGGTATCTGTCATATCTTTGCTAAGATTCTAGACCGTCTGGCTGAATCTGATTTGTTGGATGACAGGGGACATTTTAAAAATGACCGCTTTGCACCGACTTACTTTATGGGAGATGGTTATAAACGTGTCTATCGCTATCTAGATGACCGAGTCGACCCCATGGGAAGCTTCATCAAGAAAGCGAGGAAGAGGGATGAAAAGAGCTGAGTTGCCAGAACGAATCGAAACGGAGCGACTCGTCTTACGAAATCGTACATTGGCGGATGCAGAGGCAATTTTTGACTTTGCCAGTCGTCCAGAAGTCTCCTACCCAGCTGGTTTTCCACCCGTCAAGACCTTGGAAGATGAAATCTATTACCTAGAACATATCCTTCCCGAGCGCAATCAAAAAGAAAATCTTCCAGCAGGCTATGGGATTGTGGTCAAAGGGACTGATAAGATTATCGGCTCTGTTGATTTCAACCATCGCCACGAAGACGATGTGCTTGAGATTGGCTATACCTTGCATCCAGATTATTGGGGCCGAGGTTATGTACCAGAAGCAGCGCATGCTTTGATTGATTTAGCTTTTAAAGAACTGGTGCTTCATAAGATAGAATTGTCTTGCTTTGGCTACAATATCCAAAGTCAACGAGTTGCGAAAAAATTAGGATTTACCCTTGAAGCTCGCATAAGAGACCGCAAGGATACCCAAGGCAACCGCTGTGATGATTTGAGATATGGCTTGCTGAAGAGTGAGTGGGAGAGTTTAAGTAATGTTTAGTGGTCATTCAATCGTTACTATTAATAATTATGATTTAATTCAGGTTTCTGATATTAAAAATTATTCTGCAAATTTCAATCCACACTTATATTTTATTTTAGGTATACCTAGATGGTATTTTAAAAAAGTTAGGAGTTGTTTTTTTGATAGGACAAAAGTAAAATATACAGTTATAAGTGAAGATGGAACTGAGTATTCTAATACTTTCCGACTTACGGATAAAAAGGGCAACTTGCTTAAAATTAATAAACTTGAAATTTCAAGAGATTCGCTTTTTTTAACTATAAATGGAACAGAAAAATATTCTGCAACAAATATTATGTTAAATAATAAAAATTTTATACCAGCTTTTAAGATACTATATATAGGGCAAGCAAAAGGTAATGATTTTAATAGATTTGCTCAAGATAGATTGAAAAGTCATTCTACTCTTCAAAATATCTTATCGCAGATAATTGACTCTAGAATCATATATGATATTAAAGTACTTCTGTTATCAACAAGTGAAGTTAAAGTTGCTACTACTATGGATTCCGGTAAGTTTGCTACAATATCTGCGGAAGAAATATTAGATTTTCCTGATGAATCTAGTCACATAAATCTAGTTGAAGCAAAATTAATTAATTATTTTAAACCTGAATTTAACGAAAAATTCAAAAATTGGTATGTTCCTGAGGAGCATCACAAGTCCTATGATGATTATTATAAAAAGAAATTTAATTCTATGGTAATCACTTTTGAAAATTTATTGCCATGTTCTTTCTATACAGATCATGTTAAACATTTTACAGTACCGTTTGAAATTATAGACTATTCGATAATTGGGAGTGAAAATTTTTTTGAATCTGTGATAGAACAGTATATTAATTCGAAGGAGAAACAAAAATGAAACAACTTTCACCTAAATACAATCCAGCCGAGGTTGAGGCTGGTCGTTACCAAAAATGGCTTGACGAAGATGTTTTCAAGCCTTCAGGCGATAAAAAGGCTAAGCCTTATTCAATCGTTATTCCACCACCAAACGTAACCGGTAAACTTCACCTTGGTCACGCTTGGGATACGACTTTACAGGATATCATCATCCGTCAAAAACGCATGCAAGGTTTTGATACACTTTGGCTTCCTGGTATGGACCACGCTGGGATTGCCACTCAAGCTAAAGTAGAAGCTCGTTTGGCTGAAGACGGCATCTCTCGTTATGACCTTGGTCGTGAATCTTTCTTGACTAAAGTCTGGGAATGGAAAGACGAGTATGCGTCAACTATCAAGCAACAATGGGGTAAGATGGGTCTTTCTGTAGATTACTCTCGTGAGCGTTTCACCCTTGACGAAGGTCTTTCAAAAGCGGTTCGTAAGGTTTTTGTAGAGCTCTACAAGAAAGGTTGGATTTACCGTGGTGAATTTATCATCAACTGGGATCCGAAAGCCCGTACAGCCCTTTCTGATATCGAGGTTATTCACAAGGATGTCGAAGGTGCCTTCTACCACATGAACTACATGTTGGAAGATGGTTCACGTGCCCTTGAAGTGGCAACAACACGTCCTGAAACTATGTTTGGGGATACTGCTGTAGCGGTTAACCCAAACGATGACCGTTATAAAGATTTGATTGGTAAAAATGTTATCTTGCCAATCTTGAACAAGCCAATCCCAATCGTTGGCGATGAGCACGCAGACCCTGAATTTGGTACTGGTGTGGTGAAAATCACTCCTGCCCACGACCCTAACGACTTCTTAGTTGGTCAACGTCATAACTTGCCACAAGTCAATGTCATGAACGATGATGGTACCATGAATGAATTGGCTGGTGAATTCAACGGTATGGACCGCTTTGAAGCTCGTAAGGCTGTTGTTAAGAAATTGGAAGAAATCGGTGCGCTTGTTAAGATTGAGAAGATGACCCACTCAGTTGGTCACTCAGAGCGTACTGGAGTTATGGTTGAGCCACGCTTATCTACGCAATGGTTCGTGAAGATGGATCAATTGGCTAAGAACGCTATTGCCAACCAAGACACAGATGATAAGGTAGAATTCTACCCACCTCGTTTCAACGATACCTTCCTCCAATGGATGGAAAATGTCCATGATTGGGTTATTTCTCGTCAGCTCTGGTGGGGTCACCAAATCCCTGCCTGGTACAATGCTGAGGGTGAAATGTACGTCGGCGAAGAAGCTCCAGAAGGTGACGGATGGAAACAGGATGAAGACGTCTTGGACACTTGGTTCAGTTCTGCCCTTTGGCCATTCTCAACCATGGGCTGGCCTGATGTCGACTCAGATGACTTCAAACGTTACTTCCCAACTTCAACCCTAGTAACAGGTTACGACATCATCTTCTTCTGGGTGTCTCGTATGATTTTTCAATCATTGGAATTCACTGGCCGTCAACCATTTCAAAACGTTCTGATCCACGGTTTGATTCGTGACGAGCAAGGACGCAAGATGTCGAAATCTCTCGGAAACGGGATTGACCCAATGGATGTTATTGAGAAATACGGTGCTGATGCCCTTCGTTGGTTCCTTTCAAACGGTTCTGCACCAGGTCAAGACGTGCGTTTCTCTTACGAGAAAATGGATGCGTCTTGGAACTTCATTAACAAAATCTGGAACATCTCTCGTTACATCCTCATGAACAATGAAGGATTGACCTTGGATGTGGCGCGTGAAAATGTAGCTAAAGTGGCTGCTAGTCAAGCAGGTAACGTGACAGACCGTTGGATTCTTCACAACCTCAACGAAACGATTGGAAAAGTCACTGAAAACTTTGACAAGTTCGAATTTGGTGTGGCTGGTCACATCCTCTACAACTTCATCTGGGATGAGTTTGCGGACTGGTATGTTGAGTTGACTAAGGAAGTGCTATACAGCGACAATGAGGACGAAAAAGTCATCACTCGTTCGGTTCTTCTTTACACTTTGGACCAAATCTTGCGTCTTCTTCATCCAATCATGCCATTCGTGACTGAGGAAATCTACGGTCAAATCTCTGAAGGAACAATCGTGACGGCGGAATACCCAGTGGTTCGTCCAGAGTTTAAAAACGAAGAAGCAGCAGCCGGTGTTGAAGCTCTTAAAGATGTGATTCGCTCCGTTCGTAACTCACGTGCAGAAGTGAACGTAGCGCCAAGTAAACCAATCACTATCTTGATCAAGACAAGCGACAGCAAGCTCGATGCTTTCTTTAATGATAATGTCAACTACATCAAACGCTTCACAAACCCAGAACACTTGGAAATTGCAGCAGATGTCGAAGTGCCTGACTTGGTTATGTCAAGCATCATTACAGGTGCAGAAATCTACTTGCCACTCGCTGACCTTCTTAATGTCGAAGAAGAATTGGCTCGTCTTGAAAAAGAATTGGCCAAATGGCAAAAAGAACTCGACATGGTTGGTAAGAAACTTAGCAACGAACGCTTCGTAGCCAATGCCAAACCAGAAGTCGTCCAAAAAGAACGCGACAAACAAGAAGATTACCAAGCTAAATACGATGCGACAGTAGTGCGTATTGAAGAAATGAAGAAATTGGTGAAATAAACAAAGAAGCACGGCGGAATGCCGTGTTTTTTAAGCTCTTTGTCAACTGTGGTGCTTCACAAAAAAATTCTGGTGATGTGTCGTGATTTAAATATAATCATAACCACCCGTCTAACGGGTGGTTTGATCAAGGGCTATAAGCCCATAATACCAGCCAGCGCCTAAAGACGCT
>NZ_JACLQM010000027.1:0-18007 GCF_016648655.1 Streptococcus sp. 17.1 | reverse complement strand
TGGGACTTTTTGTTTACACTCAAAAAGCTCCATAATCTCTACAGTGGTTTTACCCACTACAGAAATTATAGAGCCGTTTTAGAAGGGACACTTTTTAGGTATAGTAATTAAAAAGAAGATGGTTTTAACAGCTTTTTATGATAGGAGGACTCAATCCTTAGTCCCAAGGGCTCTGAATCCCTGCTACCCAACCGGTACAGAGGGCGCTAGTAATGTTAAAGCCACCAGTATGGGCATTGATGTCAAGTACCTCTCCTGCAAAGTGTAGGTGAGGGACTTTTTTACTTTCTAGAGTCTTGGGATTAATTTCCTTAAGGTCAACGCCACCTTTAGTCACAAAGGATTTGGCAAGTGACATTTTACCTGTGATTGGAATTTCCATGCCCTTAAGCTGACTGATAATGTTTTCCAAGTCTTTTGGATGCAGTTGTTTAACCTTGCTATCAGCCTTGTCTTCTGCTAGGAATTCAGCGACACGCTCAGGTACAAGAGCTTTGAGGGTGTTTTTGACAGATTTCTCGCGATTTTCCTCAAAGTAAGCCTTGAGATTTTCTTGGCTTTGGTTGGGAAGAAAGTCCAGATGAGCTATCTCACCACCCTTGACAAAACTGGAAAGACGTAGGGCGGCTGGTCCAGATAGGCCAAAATGGGTGAAGAGAAGGTCGTGAGTAATCTTGTGTTTGCCATAGGACAGAGTGACATCGTCAAGAGAAATTCCCTGTAAAGCCTTGTGAGGAAAGTCGGTTAGGAGTGGACTTTCCGCAGCTTCAAGTTCAGTGACATGGAGCTTAAAATGGCGGGCAATATCATGTCCAAAACCAGTTGAACCAGTCGATGGGTAGGATTTTCCTCCAGTTGTGACGATGAGTTTATCACTGGTAAAAGTCTGGTCTGAAGACTTAACTTGGAATTGCTTATCAACTTTTTTGACGGAGACAACTTCTGTATTGGTAAGGATACTAGCGCCCAGTTCTTGAATTTTATTTTCCAGAGCTTGGATGATGGTCCGTGATTTATCTGTCTTAGGGAAGACACGTCCGTGATCCTCAACCTTGAGTTTGACACCATTGTCCTCGAAAAAAGCAATGATATCGTGGTTATCAAATTGTGAAAAGACGCTATAGAGGAAACGTCCATTACCAGGAATGCCTGCTAGAAGGTCGTCTAAAGTCCCGTTGTTAGTAACATTACAACGTCCACCACCAGTACCAGACAGCTTCTTTCCGAGACGTTTGTTTTTTTCAATTAGGAGGGTTTGTTGGCCATAGAAGGCTGAGGCAATGGTTGCCATCATGCCAGCAGGCCCTCCACCAATAACGATAGTATCAAAATGTTTCATGCCTTTATTTTAGCATAATTTAAAAAGGGAGAATAGTTGGTAAATGGTCAGTTTTTTTAGACAATTTATGTTAGAATAGGAGTAGAAGTTTAAATTAGAATAGTTATTAACTATGGAGGAAAATATCGTGTCTGAAAATAACATGAAACACCGTTCATCTGTCTACGATAGCATGGTTAAATCACCTAACCGTGCCATGCTTCGTGCGACTGGGATGACGGATGATAGTTTTGAAAAGCCTATTGTTGGGGTTATCTCAACTTGGGCTGAGAACACACCATGTAATATCCACTTGCACGGTTTTGGTCAAATTGCCAAAGAGGGTGTTAAAGACGCGGGTGCTTGGCCGGTTCAATTTGGTACGATTACCGTTGCCGATGGTATTGCCATGGGGACACCAGGGATGCGTTTCTCATTGACATCTCGTGATATCATTGCTGACTCAATCGAAGCAGCTATGGGTGGTCACAACGTCGATGCCTTTGTTGCAATCGGTGGTTGTGATAAGAACATGCCTGGTTCTATGATTGCCATTGCTAACATGGATATTCCAGCGATTTTTGCCTATGGTGGTACCATTGCACCAGGTAATCTTAACGGTAAGGATATCGACTTGGTTTCTGTTTTCGAAGGTATCGGTAAATGGAACCACGGTGATATGACCGCAGAAGAGGTTAAAAATCTTGAATGTAATGCCTGCCCTGGCCCTGGTGGTTGTGGTGGTATGTATACTGCCAACACAATGGCGACAGCAATCGAAGTAATGGGGATGAGCCTTCCAGGATCATCATCTCACCCTGCAGAATCAGCTGAGAAGAAAGCAGATATCGAAGAAGCAGGTCGTGCAGTTGTTAAGATGCTTGAACTAGGTCTTAAGCCATCAGATATCTTGACACGTGAAGCCTTTGAAGATGCCATCACTGTCACAATGGCACTTGGTGGTTCAACAAATGCGACACTTCACTTGCTTGCTATTGCTCATGCAGCTAACGTTGATTTGACACTTGAAGATTTCAACGATTTCCAAGAGCGTGTGCCTCACTTGGCTGACTTGAAACCTTCAGGTCAATATGTCTTCCAAGATCTTTACAATGTTGGTGGTGTACCAGCCGTTATGAAATACCTTCTTAAGAATGGTTTCCTTCACGGTGATCGTATCACATGTACTGGTAAGACTGTTGCAGAAAACTTGGAGACCTTCGATGATTTGACACCAGGTCAAAAAGTCATCATGCCGCTTGAAAATCCTAAACGTGCTGATGGTCCATTGATTATCTTGAAAGGTAACTTGGCTCCAGAAGGTGCGGTTGCCAAAGTATCAGGGGTTAAAGTTCGTAACATCACTGGTCCTGCTAAAGTATTTGACTCAGAAGAAGATGCCATCGAAGCAGTTCTTTCTGATGAAATCGTTGATGGCGACGTAGTTGTTGTACGTTTTGTAGGTCCTAAGGGTGGTCCTGGTATGCCAGAAATGTTGTCATTGTCTTCAATGATCGTTGGTAAAGGTCAAGGGGACAAGGTTGCCCTCTTGACAGATGGACGTTTCTCAGGTGGTACTTACGGACTCGTTGTTGGTCACATTGCTCCTGAAGCTCAGGTTGGTGGACCTATTGCCTACCTCCGTACAGGTGATATGGTTACAGTTGACCAAGATACCAAAGAAATTACGATGCACGTTTCAGACGAAGAGTTGGCGAAACGTAAAGCGGAAACTGAGTTGCCACCACTTTATAGCCGTGGTGTCCTCGGTAAATACGCTCACATCGTTTCTTCAGCGTCACGTGGTGCCGTTACCGACTTCTGGAATATGGATAAATCAGGTAAAGCCTAATGAAATGATATCAACAAAATCACACCGGACATTTGTTCGATGTGATTTTTTGATATTAATTTCTAAGACAGTTGTTGGCAGTGTGATGACAAGTAATGGTTTGTCTGTTGTTACTCTAGTAAAAAACCGGTTGGAAATGTCCAACCGGTTTTCCTTTTATTTTCCGCCTCGAGGTGAGATACCAAGAGCGATACGTCCATAACGACTGATGCGTGTCATCTTCCAGACCGGTGAATAAGTGGTTTCCACCTTGACAGAGTTAATACCGTCAATGGATTTTAGCTTTTCAGCGATTTCATAAGGCATAGTCTCTTCACAGCCACAACCAGTATCAGTAAAGGTCATAAGGAAGTAGCAGTGGCCATTTTCATCGACAGTGATTTCATAAATCAAACCAAGGTTGTAAATGTCTAGCTCAATCTCAGGGTCGAATACAGTGGTCATTTGTTCGACGATTGGCTCTAAGAAGGGCTGGGCCAAATCATTGACCTTAATATCATCACGGAAGTTTTTCATAGGACTCATTCTTTCTATTTTGCTTTTGTTTATTATGGCATAATTTAGGGCTTTTTTCAATCTCGGATGGCAATATGAGGCTTTAGTAAGCGAGTAAAGTAACAATAAAAAAAACTCCAACAGTCAAACCGTTGAAGATAATGTGATTTATGCTTCAATATCAAGTCGTTTTGCAACCAAGGTTGCTCGAATACCATCAAAAATTGGAGCAAGAATGAAAATCCCAAACCTTGTGGAATTGTTCCCACCATTCCTAGATACAACAGATCTGATACCGACCAAACTCAATTTGGAAGTACCGATTGTTTAAGTTAAAGACTTTCCTTCTATATACATTTATACCCACACATAGTTTACCAAAAGCTTAGCTTCCTATCAAGTAAATTGTTTGAAGAGTGAAAGGAAAAAAAGTCCTTCAGATATCCAGAATAACTAGTCAAATTGACAGAAAGGAGTGATTGTGATATTCTCATAGTAAGACATTTCAAGAGAAAATGAGGCTATTATGAGTATTGAAAAGACAGTCAGCGAGATTGCTGAAATCCTTGGCGTTAGTCGTCAAGCAGTCAATAATCGTGTCAAACAACTTCCAGAAGAAGATCTAGAAAAAAATGCTAAAGGAGTTACTGTCGTTAAACGCAGTGGCTTGATTAAGTTGGAGGAAATCTACAAGAAAACCATCTTTGACGATGAGCCAATCGATGAAGAAACAAAACAACGTGAGTTGTTGGAGATTCTTGTAGACGAGAAAAACTCTGAGATTGCCCGTCTCTATGCTCAGTTGAAGGCTAAGGACGAGCAGTTGTCTAACATGGATGACCAATTGCGTGTCAAAGACGTTCAAATCGCCGAAAAGGACAAGCAAATTGATCAACAGCAGCAATTGACCTTGACTGCTATGAAGGACAAGGAAGAGCTTAAACTGGAACTTGATGAGGCTAAGGTTGAGGTTGACGAAGCCAAGGCCCAAGTGGAAGAAATCCAGACCAAACAAGAAGAAGCTTCTAAAAAAGGTTTTTTTGGACGTCTATTTGGAAAATAAAAAAGAAGCTGGGACTCAGTCTCAGCTTTAACTATTGTAGGAGATAAAGATGGAAAATTTAGAAACATATATTGCCTTTGATTTGGAGTTCAATACGGTGGATGGCGTTAGCCATATCATCCAAGTGTCGGCGGTTAAGATGGACCAGCATAAGGAAGTGGACCAGTTTGACTCTTTTGTCTATTCGGATGTTCCTTTGCAGTCCTTTATCAATGGTTTGACTGGAATTACAGCGGATAAGATTGCCAAGGCACCAAAGCTAGAGTCTGTTCTGGCGGATTTTAAATCATTTGTTGGTGACACTCCACTTATTGGCTACAATGCTCTTAAATCAGATTTGCCTATTCTAGCTGAAAATGGTTTGGACTTGGAAGAGCAATATGCTTTAGATGTTTTCGATGAGGCCTTTGACCGTCGTGCTTCTGATTTGAACGGTATTGTTAACCTCAAGTTGACTAGTGTGGCAGATTTCTTTGGAATCAAGGGACACGGTCATAACAGCTTGGAGGATGCTCGTATGACCGCACAGATTTACGAGAAGTTTCTCGAATTAGATGAGAATGCCAAACTTTTGGAGCAACAGGAAGAAGTCAGTAACAATCCTTTTGCTGCCTTAGGTTTGGGTGGCCTTTTCGACTAGGGCTTTACAGAAGCTGTAAAGGGTGTAAAGAGTGATAGCTAACTTTTTCTGTAAGAAAAGAAAATCCTCTAGGGTTAGGGCTTGCATATTACCTTGCGTTATAAGGTGGAATCTAGGTATCAAGGGTGGCCAAGGTCCTCCTTTGATAGAAAATCTTAAAAGGAGGTGACTGAGATGTCGCAGTTTTCAACAGGGGAGTTGGCTAAGGCAGCAGAAGTGTCTGTTAGGACTGTCCAGTACTATGATCAACGAGGTATCTTGACGCCGTCTGAAGTCACAGAAGGTGGTCGGAGAATCTATTACGAATCAGACTTGGAACGCCTGCAAGTCATTTGTTTCTTAAGAGATTTGGATTTCTCAATTAATCAAATCAAAAAACTCTTGCAAGAGGAGAATAGGGAACAGGTTTTAGAGCTTTTGTTGACAGATCAAATCGAGAGCTTGGAAAAGTCTTCGAAGGAAATAGAGGTCAAACTAAAACGTGCCCATCACTTGCAAAAAGAAACTGCTAAGTGGCGTCAACTTTCACTAGAAGATTTGTCAGACATTTCACGTCTTATGGAAAATCAAAAATCATGGCGAAATTTGCAGTTGAGAATGTATGGGAGTATTGTTCTAATCTCCCTTCTTTATCTGGTAAGTCTACTGATAGTCATTTATTATTTTAAGGATCCTAGAGGTTTGTTTGTTGTCTGCCCCGCATTTATCATAGCCACAAATTTAGTGGTGTTTCACTATAGAAAGCAGTTCGAATACCTCTGTCCTAATTGTCATAAGGCTTTTGACCCTAGTTTTAAAGACTTTGCTCTTGCAGGGCATACTCCTAGGACTCGTAAACTGACTTGTCCTCATTGTCATGTGAAGACCTACTGTCTAGAGTTGGCTAAGACTAAAACGAAATAAATTATTGAACATAAAAAACGCTTGAGAATTGCTTCTCAGGCGTTTTTAGCTTATTCAACTGAACTTAGGGCTTCAAGCATATTTAGTTTGGCAAGGCGTTTGTTAACGACGAAGCCAAGGATAATAAGAATGAAGCCGATAAGAACAGCTGGTAGAAGGTAAGTAGCCAATCCGATAGATGGATCAAACATGATACGATCTGGTGGAATGATGCTTACCATATATTGGTGGAGTGCTTGTCCAAGACCAAACCCTACGAAGATACCGATGATAGACAGGTAAATAGTTTCACGATAGATGTAGAGGGATACTTCATTATTGTAGAAACCAAGAACCTTAACGGTTGAAAGTTCGTGGATACGTTCTGAAACGTTGATGTTAGTTAGGTTATAGAGAACAACCACAGCAAGGAGAATGGAAACCGTAATCAAAATACCAATAACCTGTGTCAATGAATTGACCATAGTGCTGATTTGCAGTTTAAGGTTGTTGTTTTGAACAACACCGTAAACATTTGGTAAGTTGATGAATTTGGCTGCCATATTTTCAACATTTTGCTTAGTTGGTTCAGCGAGAGTAACAAGGTTGGCATTATTCACTGAAGGTGTTCCAAAAGCTTTTTGGTAGTAGCTAGCATTCATAAAGAGGAAATGCCCCATGTACATTTCAGTGATACCAGCTATCTTAATCTTGACAGATTCATCCTGACTGTTTTGCACAGTAATGGTATCTCCGACCTTGAGGTTTAGAAGTTTTGCCATTTTTTCAGAGATAATTGCTCCCTCATTAGATAGCTTGAGAGTCTTATTGCGGTCTCGGTCATGTAAGCTAACGTAACTGTCAATGAGTTTTTCGTCACGGTCGTTAAAGACAAGGGTTGAGATTTCTTGAGTGTCCTTATTGGTACCGGCAATTTTTTGCAAGGTTTCAAAATGGACATTCAAGTATTCTTTGACGTCTTTGCTATCGAGGAGTTTAGTGAGTTCCTCATCCAGAGCACTTGACGCATTTGGTTGCTTGGCAACAATCATATCATAGTGAATGATGTCTTCAAACTGTTGCTGGTTAAGGTTAGATACAGAAGATCGAATTCCTAAACCTGCAAAGAGAAGTGCAATAGAACCTGCGACACCAAAGAGGGTCATAAACATCCGTTGCTTATAGCGGAAAATATTACGCATGGTAACTTTTTCCGTAAAGCTGAGACGATTCCAAAGCGGTGTGATGCGCTCTAGGACAATCTTAGCTCCTGCTCGAGGTGGTTTTGGAAGGAGGAGTTGGGAAGGCTTTTCCCAGAGCTCTTTCTTGGCAACCACAAAGGCAGGTAGCACAGCAGATAAGAGACCTAAAAGGAAGGCCACAAGGGTAAGTCCTAAGTAGAAGTGCAATTCAAAAGCAGGAAGCTGCAAATCGCTCTTATAAGTGTTGTGAATTAGAATCGGAAGTAGTGTATGACCGGTAATAACACCTGCGGTTGTACCAGTAATACTCGTTATCAAACCATAAATGACGAATTTATGGATAATTCGCGAATTACTGTAACCTAAGGCGTTGAAAATACCAGCCTTACCACGCTCTTCTTCAACAAAGCGTCCCATGGTTACAAAGGTAACCAAAGCTGCCATAAAGTAGAGAGCGACAGGGAAGATGTTACTCACATCGTGAATGATGTTAATATTACTTTCATAAGCAACATATCCCTCGGAACCCGGAATCTCTCGACGTGAGTAGAATTGATAGCTAGGCGCTGGTAAATTATCAACCATTGCTTGACTTTCTTCGAGTTCTTTTTGCTTGGCTTCAATCTTGGTAGTAGCTTCTTTGACACTAGCAGCTTCAGCAGCGTTGCTTGTAGCCATTTGCTGGGTCTGTGCGAGGGCTGTTTCAAGTTCTTGTTTAGCTTGAGTAATTTGAGCTTGAGACTGAGACTTGATCTCAGTTAGGCGTTTCTCAGGTTCATCTTTAAAGAGTTTCTTAAGTTCAGCCTTTCGTTCAGAAATCTTATTTGCGTATTCCTCACTAAAAGGACTAACATTTTCCAAATCCTTGTAGCGGATGCGGGCAATCATGTAATCATTAGAGGTGAAGTTCGTCTCTGGAACAATGGCGTAGCCATCTAGTTTCCCAGTACCAGCGCTGGCATTACCAAGACGGTTCCTAGAGAGAAGTTCAGAGGAATTAACAAAACCAGTAATGGTATATGTTTGTTCCTTTAACTGTTTTTGCCCTGAGCTATCTACTGGCTCAGAAAAGTTAATCTTATCTCCGACGCTATATTCTTCTTTATAGGTTGAGGAAAGAGCGATTTCCCCGTCCTTAGTAGGAAGTTTCCCCTCAATAAGGTCGTAAGTGGAGATTTTCTTAGGTTTAGAGAAGATACGAAATGCCGTATTCGTCCCCTTGACGACAGCATCTTTGAAATAACCATACTCGATGTCTACATTCTTCTTTTTTATTGTATTGAGACGGTCCTGATCGGTTTGGTTGATACTGTAAGTACTGATTAAGCTCAAGTCAGCTGTTTGATGCGTCTTGAAGAAGTGTTCCCCAGTTTTCTTCATATTAGGAGAAGTTACTTTAAGACCAATCAAGGCAAAGGATCCCAGTGCCATAAGTAAGGCAATAGAGAGCATACGCCCTTTAGAAGCTACAAAGGTTCGCCAAACATCTTTCCAATAAGTTGTTTTTTTCATGACGTTGCTCCTTTCTAGTATTCCAAGTCCTCGATTTTTTGTGGATTAGGATTAAGTTCCACACTCTTAATCTTGGCATCGTGCATTCGAATGACACGATCGGCAATTGGAGCTAGAGAAGCATTATGGGTAACGATAATAACAGTTGTTCCCTGTTTGCGAGCCATTTCTTGAAGGAGGGTCAGGATTTGTTTCCCTGTTTGATAATCCAGAGCTCCTGTTGGTTCATCACAAAGAAGAATCTTTGGATTTTTGGCAACGGCGCGTGCAATAGCGACACGTTGTTGCTCCCCACCAGATAGTTGTGATGGGAAGTTGTCTAAGCGGTCTCCCAAACCGACTTCGACGAGTGTTTGAGTAGCATCTTTAGCGTTTGGAACGATTTCAGATGCTAGTTCGACGTTTTCTCTGGCCGTAAGGTTAGAAACTAAGTTGTAAAATTGGAACACAAAGCCAACGTCCTCACGACGATAGGTTGTAAGTTCTTTGGCTGTGTATTCAGAGATATCCTTACCATCAATAATGACGCGGCCTTCGTCATTGGTGTCCATACCACCCAAGATGTTAAGAACGGTTGATTTCCCAGCGCCAGAGGCACCAAGAATAACGACAAGCTCCCCTTTTTCGATATCAAAGCTTACGTCGTTGTTTGCGATAATTTCCAGATCACCGGTTTTATAGCGTTTATAGCTATGCTTCATTTGAATATAAGCCATGAATTTCCCTTTCATACGAAAATAATGATGCTGATAATTACCTATCTTTCCGTACTCTATTGTAACGGATTTTCCTTGGAATATCTAGGTTTTGAGGCAAAAAAAGGGTTAAAAGTGGAGAAGTTCTTCTTACATGTGACAGAAATGTGGACGAAGCGCTTACATATGAGAAAATACTATTTCAGATGAGCTTTGAGTGAGGTGAAGATTTGGTGAAATAGTTATAAAGTTAGGTTATTTTCAGTCTTTTACGGAGTAGATATACTATTTTTTTCAATTTCCATAATTATCGGAGAGTTTAGGTCGGTAAATACTTCATCATAGGGGTGCCAAAGGGGATCTAGTTTTCCGTCAAAGTTGATGATAGATAAAGAGTTTTTTCATAGTTTCTAGCAATGACGTATCCAGAATACGGACATTTTTTTTGAATTTGGAGGATACATTTTCTATATGGGGAAAGTTATTTATGGGGAAATAGAGGGCTTTTCGTAATGATTTTTTGTGTGTTAGTTATTTTTAAAGAAGTTGTAAACACCTTAAATATATATATCTAAATGAGAGATGTGCATCTTTAAGATTAGTTATTTATTATGGGGTATTCCATAAAGTTACCCTTAAATCCTTTTGTTGTGGCATTCTTTTGACTAATAGAGGAATTCTAGTTCCTAATCTTATTTTAGGATGTTTAGAATTCGACTTCCTGTCTCAAGAATTCTTTTTTATAGTTACATTTAAAGTGTTTTGACAAAATTTTCTTATCCGATAAAATTTTTTTAGAGATAAGTCAGCAAAAGTGCTTTCTGAAGAATCTGTCTAAAAAACAACTATTATTTCCCTAAGTACTACTTAAAGAAATTACCATTTGCATAGCGTAAAAAAGCTAATCTGATAATAGATTAGCACCAATTTTAAGACATGAAGTTGTCATTTGTTTAAAATGCTTAAAAATTAAAGAAACGCTTGAAATCAAGGGGATTGCATGCTAATATTGTTATCTGGGTGAAGGGGTGGTCAAACAGCTCAACCAACCTTTTGCCTCCTACAGCAGTAAATAGGACGCCTTGTTAGCCAGTTAGAGCTAACCAAATAAATAGTGAGGGATTTATGATTAAGAACAAAGATAATGGTTTTATCGGCAAAGCAATAATCAGCTTGATTGCTACTTTGGGGACTCTGGCTCTATTCATGGGTACCAGTGGGGCCTCGGCTGACGTCAAAGAAACTCCTAAACTTGATTTAGATGCCAATATGACTAAGGTTCAAACCGTTAGTGATGAGGACTTGAAGAATCATGATGGGCAAGCTCAGGATACGAAGAAGCAAGAAACACCTGGACAAAAACAGCTAGAAACTGAAGAATCTAAGACTACAGATGAGGAAACTCCCGACTACATCGTTATCACCGAGGTAGTGGATTCGTCGGAGCATAAGCAGGACTCTAATCAAGTGGTTGATGGAGTAGCTCAAACGCTTGACCCAGACTTGTTGAATGAGATTTTAGCTCAAACTAGCGAGGTTGGAGAATACCAGATTTATGTCAAGAATGATGATGAACTATTAATCTCAGGACCTGTACCTTCCCAAACAGCGAATGAGGATGTGAATTACCCTACTTTAGAAAGTTCATTGGATTCAGCGAGTATCTACTTAGGTCAAAAGAATCGCTATAAATTGGCAAACGAAGAAGACGCACAGTCAGGTCTTGCTTTGGTTGAAGAATAAAATTTTTATATGACTAACACAAAAAGACTTGGATTTCTTGTCCAAGTCTTTTGTATGTTATGACTGAGTTGCTAGATGAGTATATAGAAAAAGGAACCGTGAGATTCCTTTTCATTTTTTAGAATGGCAATTTACCTGCAAAGGCACCCATTGATTTTTTAGTAGCTTCATCGATTTGTTCGAGAGCATTGTTAAGTGCTTGAACAGTCATATCTTGGAGTGTTTCCACATCATCAGGATCTACGACAGCATCAGCGAAAGTGATGTTAACTACTTTTTTGTCACCAGTTAATTCAGCAACAACCAAGTCTTGTGCTGATTTTCCAGTGAAGGTTGTAGCAGCCAACTCAGCTTGGCTTTTTTCCATTTGTTTCTGAAGCTTTTGAGCTTGCTTCATCATGTTTTGCATGTTCATCATAATATTTTCTAGATTCCTTTCATATCAAGGGTTTAGCCCCTGTTTCTTAAATTATACTGCCTTATTTTGCCTTATTCTTAAAAATTATCAAAGGCAGAAGCTACCTCTTTTTGTTGAGTTGGGAATAAATGTGAGTATACATTTATTGTGGTGTTAATAGAGCTGTGTCCAAGACGTTTCATAAGTGTGAAGAAAATATAGTCTTTCCCCTCTCCATTTCTAAGACCCTGTGAAACGAGAAAGGCTGCATGAGAATGTCTAAAATCATGATTACGAATCAGTTTTAAATTTTTAGGCATTCGTTTTTTTAGTTTTGTCCTGAAATTAGAAATATCTGGACTGGTTAGAACCTCTGGTGAGTTTTGGAAAATCTGTAAAGAGTCAGTGTTGTCTGTAAAAGCCTTGAGTAGTTCAAATTGCTTTGCTTTCCAACTTTTTAGCTCTTCTACAAAAGCATTGTGAATGTATATGCGTCTGTTAGATTGAGTAGTCTTAACAGTTCCAATATGGACCTCACTATTTCGGTAGTATGCTGAAAATTTTACATCAAAGTATTTTTCATCAAGGTTGATCTGCTCCCAAGTAAGTGCTAGTGCCTCACCAATTCGAACACCAGTATACATCAATAACCGATATAAAAGCTGGTATTGATATTCTGACTCCTCAAAAAGTGAATCAAATCGTTTAAATTGTTCAGGTGTATAGTAGGCCATTTCTTTGTGTTGTTGTGGCAAACGACGCAGACCATCACAAGGATTGTTCGTTCTAATGCCATTGGTTACAGCAATATCAAACAGTTTATGAACAAAGATCATTTGTTGATTAATGTGTGAATTGGTTAGTGTGCCACCTTTTACGCTAGGTTGTTTTCTTAACCAGTCACGATATTGCTTGATATCTTGAAGCGAGACCTCTTTCATATTAGCATTCTTAAAATACTTAGAGACGTACATCCGATAATAAGATTTTTGACTGTCGATAGTACCTCTTTTATTACCTCGGATTTCATCTTCTTCTTTGACAAGAGAGTAGAGGTAAGCTACAGAGACTTTGTCTTTGTGTCCCACTTGATGAAGTTTATTGATACGGTAATCAGCTTCATAACGTTCAGCTTCTTTACGTGATTTGAAATTTGTTTTTCTGTGACGCTTTTGACCGCCTGTTATAGCGTCATAACCATCACTAAGATCCACCTTCCATTTTTTATTTTTTTGTCTAGTTACTGCCATGTGTAATCTCCTTACTCATTAACAGTATCTTCCAGTACGGGATTAATTATATCATGTTTAGCGGATAACTCAACACCTAGAATGTCTTCAATGGTTTTTAAAGGGACACGTCCCACCTTTTTATTTCCATACCACTCAAAGCCATCTTGTAGGAGCTTTTGTTTGGCTTTTCTGATCAACTTGCTAGCCTGTGCATCGGTATATCCTGTAAGGATCATTAGTTCAATTTTATCTACAATTTGAATCATTTACTTATCCTCTTTTCTATCTTTCTGATGTCGTCGAGAGTCTAAATACTTAGCAAAAAAATAGGTTTTGTTCATTAACAGTCCCAAAAGATAAGGGTTATCTGTTCGTGCATACCTCACGAGTGTATTAAACTCTGTAAAGTTGTGTTCTTCTATAATATCAATAACTAAGGATAAAAAATTATCTGTATTACTGTTGACTAAAAATTTATCAAGCTCAAAACCACAACCTGATTCGATATCATTGATGTTATAGGGTGTCTTCTCTGGATTTTCAGCATGAGTAAAATAGTCATACATGCCTTTGGGTGACATTATAGGTTCAACATGGGATGGACCATTTAATTTTTCTTTGATTAGTTCTGATACTTGAGAATAGCTCTTTAAGGACTCAAAGTATAGGGCACCATGCTTGTGTGCTTTTTTGAACTCACCAGTTTCCTTATTGATATCTTTATCATGCCATGGACTGAGTACAAAAGGTATATGTAACTCTTCAAGGATTTCTAGGTAATTATGGGGTGTACTTTCTTTATAAATCAGGAAAGCCCATTTGTTTGACCGTTTTTCTTTTGGCAATAGTATTATCCTTCCTATGATTATTGATTATTGGTGTAATGGGGGTCGTAGTAGCCCCATTACACAGTAAAAATGTTATTTGAAAAGGCAGTACACTTGGCTTTCACTACGTGAGCCAGGCACTGCCCTATTATTAACGTTTAGTTCCTTTAAACCAGAGCTTATTTCCCACCCTTAGAGGTGTGGAAAAATAGTAGTTGGGGTTATAATTGGAGATTTCTTCTTTGATATGTTCTTCCATATCTTTCAAAAGTTTTTGAGCTTGTTGAGTTCTAGGCAACTTTAAGAAAATAGAAACCTCTTCTTGATGGATATCGACAGTGCATTTCCTAACGGATTGGTTAAATTCACTCAAAACAGGATTGAATCGTGTAATGGTTTGGTTTTCGATTGTTACGATAGGTTCAGAGTATTCGACTTGTTTAAGAAATTGACGCATTCGGATGGTTTGATAGACTGACTTGAAGTAATTCCAAAGGGAATCTTTAGCAATCCGATAAAGTAGTTGACCGATTACCAAAATTGAGGAGATAGCTAGGATAGAGATTGAAAAAACTAAGATGACTTGTTTGATATTATCTAGACTATCATTGATTAGGATAAAAGAGTTATTATATTGAGATAGGCCACTTAGTTCGATAGCTTGATAAAATAAGCCTAAACAGAACTGTGCTAAGAAACAAATCAAACCTATGATGGTGAGATTTATGATAAGGTTGTAAGTTTTTTGGAAGAATGATTTTTTCATATTTATAAGATACCTTTCTTAGTGTAATAGGTTGGACAGAGCAAAGGTAGGACTTGATAAGGGTGTTCGTTATCGATGATTTGAATTAACCCAGTTCCTTTTCCTATTGGGATGACTATACCCTCAGGGTCAAGATCTGGAAATAGGAATTGCGTAGTTTTCTTATTGATATTTCCAATTTGAATGAGTACATTTAACTGTTCACGAACGGATACAGGGATGGTATTATGGTCAAAACGCTGACTTACCAGCAGTAAGTGAACTTTTGTCGCTCTACCTAAAAGGGCAATTTGGGACATGAGAGAAAAGAAGGAATCTTTGATTGTCTTATTAACACCCTCTGACAAAGCTAGGACCTCATCAATCACGATAGTTAGATGGTCGAAGTGCTGATTTGGATTGTCATATAGAATCTCTTGCCTTTGTTGGATAAGGTTAAGGCAATCACTAAGATTTTCATTGATTTCAGACACAAAATCTGATTTAGAGCGGTTTCGTTTAGGATGGATAACGGCAATGCCATTTTCTCTTGCCCATCGTGATGGGGTATCAAACTTTGGGTCTATTATAATAAGGTCAGAGATCTGTTTGAGGTGACTAAGAAGATAGGTCAGGGTGTATGACTTTCCTGAGCCACTATTGCCGGCAATGGCTAGAGAAGTGACGTTATTATAATCTAGGACAAGATTTTTCATGATTGGAATAATGTCTTCCTCGTGACTCTTAGTGAAGCTGTCTAAATCAGAGATGATAAGTCGTTCGGAGACCCCTAATTTCCATGGAAAGAAGAGACCACGTTGAACATGAATATCATTAGTGTCAAGAGCCATAAAATAAGCAGAGTTTTGCTTTAGCAAAGTATATCGTGGGTACAATGATGCGTTAGCAATTAAGAAAATTTTTTGGTAGAGGTCGTCATCGATGATGTAACCAGCTGGTAAACGTGGTAGAAAAAGGAAGCCATCATCCATAATCTTGCAGTCAAAACTATTAGTATAGCTTGTTTCACCTTGCATGAGAGAACCGAGGCCCATATTAAGGCTTTGAAGGAGGTACTGTTCCAATTCTCGTTTGGTCATCATTTAATCTCCTTGAGCCCATCAGCCTTAAAATAAACATTGTAACCAACCTCACAAGCTTGAAGGTTATCAAATGTAACCATGGTCATATAAGGTGGAAGAGTTACCTCAGAGTTAAATTTCACAGTGAATGGAGGAAGCCCTTTTTGTGAAAACCAAGCTTTATAAGCGATTATCTCCCCAGTAGGCTGGTTGTCCTCAAACCGAATCTGTGGTTCTAATTCAGTGCTTAAGCAGTAAATAGCTTGCTTGTTGTCGATATATTCAGTTGCAGTATTGGCTGAGTAGCCACTTTTGCGATTACGTGTTTTCATGTGTAATACCTCGTTTTTAAATTTCGTCTTAGCTAAGAACAAGTTTATTTTACGCTATTTCAATAAAGCGGACTGTCAGATTTTTTGACAGTCTGAAGATAATTATTGTGTTACGATGCAAACCAATTCCGTAAGCCATTCAGTCAATCGTTCAGCAATTTGAAAGGAAGTCTTTTCCTTCGGAGACGCTGGGAAGAACTGAGCTAATGAGTTTAAAAGTATCTTTTGATGTGCATTTACAAAATCTGATATATTCTGTTGTTCTAAATTTTCATCAAGTTTTTTACATATAGCTTCTCTAAGTAAAGTTTGTTTAAAGCATGATGTAGTTAAAATAGTAGAAATAATAGTTTCAATGAGTTGGAGTTCAAATTCAGAGCTTGGGAAAAAAACTTCTCGTGGTGTCTTGTAATTCAGTGTTGATTGAAAAGCTTCAAAGCTCTTTTTAGTGAGATTTCTTCTTCCTTTTAGAATTTCTCCAATGGCACTTTCTGAAATGAAGTCGAAATCATCTTCTGAGTTGTCGGAAGCGATTTGATTATTGTAGATTCCTAATTCGTTCATTTTTGTCTTGAGAGATTTGCCCAAAAGTTGGCTGTAAAGTTTTTTTATTTCTTTTGAATAAGTCATTTATTCCTTCTTTCTCGTCTGAGACGGAAAGAAACACGGAAAGTTTGACCGATGAAGGCATGAAAAAGTGCACACCAAAGAAAACGGTGAAACTTTTACATAAACAAAAACATAATGTTTGTCTATGTGTTTATAGTTTCAATCCGTCTACTTAGTGCGCACTATTAGACATGTTTGTTTGATCTGTTGAATACAGATCTCTAAGATTCTATCTTATTCGAACCTAGTTTATAACCCAGTGACATAGTTCTATTTGTAGAATGATTATTTGTATTTTGGGGTTAATCCGTAGGCTTAGAAAACTATCTTAGAATCTCATGTAATAGTGTACAGCATCTCAAAGACTCATTTTTAAAACTAAATCAGTTTTGAATCCTCCATCCATGGGAATCTAAGTATTATAGTTAATTGAATAAGGAGATTGATGATAGGAGGTGTTTAAAGAGTAATGTAAAAAAGCGTTTAGAATTCTTGTTTCTAAACGCTTCTAGGTATTAGTAATTAAAATGTATTGTTTTATTGCCTATTTATTATTTTCTTGAACTTAATTCACTTATTAGTATTTTTACGAAAAAGTAGATCTTATAAATGTAATGTTTTGACAGTGACATGACTTAATTGCAGGCTATACAAATCTTGACATTTATTTGATAGAATATGACTTGAGATTTAATACGAAAATCTATAAGAAGTGATGATGAATACTAAAAATATTGGATAACTTTAGCAAGAAACGAACCTAATATTGGTTGATGTTTGATAGTTACACAGTATTAAAAAATCCAGATATAAGACGAGACACGGAGGTATGTCTTATGAACTGTTTTGGTATTATAATAAGAGTCAAATGAGCATATTGGATTTCTGTTGAAAGATTTAGTTATAAGAAGAGGAGAATTATGGATATTGGGATTCGTGCTGATGGAATGACAACATCAGATTTTGAAAATTTTGCTATTGAAATCGTTAAGAGAAAATTTAAGAATAGTAGCCTGCATGGATTTAAGGAAGGAAAGGATGATGGTATTGACGGTATTGATGATACCAAGTCTCCCTCTCTCGTTATTCAAGCTAAACGATGGCAGGTAACAAAAAATAAGACTACAGCCGTAAAACTTTTAAAAGAAGAAATTGATAAAATTGCTCTGACGAAAGAAAAATATGGTTGGGTAACGAATTTTAAATATGTTATTGTTACAAGTATGGGGTTATCTCCTGCAGGTTTAAAGAAGATTCGTGATTACGCAGATAAAATAATTCCTAATGCAATGCCTACTGATGATTATATTATTTTCTCTTCTACACTAACAACACTTTCTCAACAGGAAGAATATAGAGATCTGTCTCATAAACACATATA
>NZ_JACLQM010000026.1:0-18262 GCF_016648655.1 Streptococcus sp. 17.1 | reverse complement strand
TGCGCACCCGCATAGCGGGTGGTTTATCTGTTTCGCACCTTCGGAGCGAAACGGACTTAAAGTCACATAATAAAAAAAGAAGTTACGATTCATTTACGTAACTTCTTTCTTTTTATCTAGCAACTAGAATTAGTTGTTAAGTGCTGCTGCCATTGTAGCTGCAACTTCTGATTCAAAGTCGTTAGATGCTTTTTCGATACCTTCACCAACTTCAAAGCGAACGAATTCTACTACTGAAGCGTTTACTGATTCAAGGTAAGCTTCAACTGTTTTGCTGTCGTCCATGATGTAAACTTGAGCAAGAAGAGTGTAAGCTTGGTCAACTTTAGTGTTGTCAAGCAAGAAGCGGTCCATTTTACCTGGGATGATTTTATCCCAGATTTTTTCTGGTTTACCTTCAGCAGCCAACTCAGCTTTGATATCTTCTTCAGCTTGAGCAAGAACAGCATCAGTCAATTGAGCTTTAGAACCATATTTAAGGTGTGGAAGAGCTGGTTTGTTAACCATTGCACGGCTTTCGTTATCTTGATCGATAGCGTGGTTAAGTTGTGCCAATTCATCTTTAACAAATTGTTCATCCAATTCAGTGTATGAAAGAACAGTTGGTTTCATCGCTGCGATGTGCATTGAGATTTGTTTTGCAAGAGCATCATCTCCACCTTCGATAACTGAAACAACACCGATACGTCCACCGTTATGTTGGTAAGCTCCGAAGTGTTGTGCATCAGTTTTCTCAACAACTGCAAAACGACGGAATGAAATCTTTTCACCGATAGTAGCTGTAGCAGTTACGTATGCAGCTTCAAGAGTTTCACCTGAAGGCATAGTCAATGCAAGTGCTTCTTCGTTGTTAGCTGGTTTACCTTCAGCAATTACTTTAGCTGTTTCGTTTACCAACTCAACGAATTGAGCGTTTTTCGCAACGAAGTCAGTTTCAGCGTTAACTTCAACAACTGCTGCAACGTTACCGTTAACGTAAACACCAGTCAAACCTTCAGCTGCAACACGGTCAGCTTTCTTAGCTGCTTTAGCCATACCTTTTTCGCGAAGCAATTCAATCGCTTTTTCGATATCACCTTCAACTTCAACCAATGCTTTTTTAGCGTCCATGACACCAGCACCAGATTTTTCACGCAATTCTTTAACAAGTTTAGCTGTAATTTCTGCCATTTTGTTTTTCTCCAAATTTATTTTATCAAACTAAGGGGCAGGGCTGAGCCCCGCCCCTTAGGTGTTTGTCGTATCTTAAGTGGGCATATAGCCCTAACCAATCTTAAAGATTAGTTGTTGTCACCTTCGACAACTTCAACGATTTCTTCGATTGAATCAGCTGCAGCTGCTTCTTGGAAATCTGCAGAAGCATCTTCACCTTGGTTACCTTCGATGATAGCATCAGCCATTTTTGAAGTGATCAATTTAACGGCACGGATAGCGTCATCGTTAGCTGGGATGATTACATCGATCTCATCTGGATCAGCGTTTGTATCAACCATCGCTACAACTGGGATACCAAGTTTTTTAGCTTCTTTAACAGCGATTTGTTCTTTGTGTGGGTCAACGATGTAGATTACATCTGGAATGCGAGGCATATCTTCGATACCACCCAAGAATTTTTCAAGACGTGCACGTTGTTTGTTAAGAAGTGCAACTTCTTTCTTAGGAAGAACTTCGAAAGTTCCATCAGCTTCCATTTGTTTGATTTCTTTCAAACGAGCGATACGTTTTTGGATAGTATCCCAGTTTGTAAGAGTACCACCCAACCAACGGTGGTTGATGTAGTATTGACCAGCACGAGTTGCTTCTTCAGCTACTGCTTCAGCTGCTTGTTTTTTAGTACCAACGAACAAGATTACTGCATCGTTAGCTGCTGCTTCACGAACGAATTCGTAAGCTGTATCAGCCATTTTTACAGTTTGTTGCAAGTCGATAACGTGGATTCCGTTACGTTCTGTGAAGATGTACTTAGCCATCTTAGGATTCCAGCGACGAGTTTGGTGACCGAAGTGAACACCAGCCTCAAGAAGTTGTTTCATTGAAATTACTGCCATGAGTATTTCTCCTTAAAAATTGTTTTTTCCTCTTCTAAGCTTTAGACTTGCAGTCCCACCCTGCGGCAACAAGACCACAATCGGCTTAGAATGAGTATTTGTCACTTTACGCAACTATAATAGTTTATCAAAAAAAGTGACATTTGACAAGCTCTAAAACCAGTCTGACCATTAGAAAAATCCCCTCTCATTAAAATTGCAATCGTTTTCTTTGAGGTTGATGAGTATTTTGTTTATAATTAGGCTATCAAAAATAGAGGAGGACATTATTTTGTCATTAGTCGGAAAAGAAATTATTGAATTTTCAGCACAGGCTTATCACAACGGGGAATTCATTACTGTTACAGATGAAGATGTTAAAGGTAAATGGGCGGTCTTCTGCTTCTATCCTGCAGATTTTTCATTTGTCTGCCCAACTGAACTCGGTGACCTTCAAGAACAATATGAAGCTCTTAAATCTCTTGGTGTAGAGGTTTACTCTGTCTCTACCGATACTCACTTTGTTCACAAAGCTTGGCATGATGACTCAGATGTTGTTGGAACTATTACTTATCCTATGATTGGGGATCCTTCACACCACATCTCACAAGGTTTTGATGTTCTTGGACAAGATGGTCTCGCACAACGTGGTACATTCATTATTGATCCAGATGGTGTTATCCAAATGATGGAAATTAACGCTGATGGTATTGGACGCGATGCAAGTACTCTTGTTGATAAAGTCCGTGCTGCTCAATATATTCGTCAACATCCAGGTGAAGTTTGTCCAGCTAAATGGAAAGAAGGAGCTGAAACACTTACTCCTAGCTTAGATCTTGTAGGTAAAATTTAACAACCAGGGGGTATCCATGGTCTTAGATAAAGAAATCAAGACACAATTAGCGCAGTATTTAAATTTACTAGAATCTGATATTGTATTACAAACAGATTTAGGGGATGATGATAATTCTCGTAAAGTAAAAGAATTTCTAGACGAGATTGTTGCTATGTCTGACCGCATTAGTCTTGAATCAACACATTTAAAACGTCAACCTAGTTTTGGTATTGCACAAAAAGGGCAAAAAAGTCGTGTTATTTTCTCAGGCTTACCAATGGGCCACGAATTCACATCTTTCATTTTAGCTCTCTTGCAAGTTTCTGGTCGTCCACCTAAAGTTGATGAGGATATTATCGAACGTATCAAGAAGATTGATAAAACCATCGATTTAGAAACTTATGTTTCACTAACCTGTCACAATTGTCCAGACGTTGTTCAAGCCTTTAATATAATGGCTGTTTTAAACCCCAACATCACCCACACCATGATTGAAGGTGGTATGTATCAAGATGAGGTCAAAGCCAAAGGTATCATGTCTGTTCCTACGGTTTACAAAGACCAAGAAGAATTTACTTCTGGTCGTGCAACCATTGAACAGCTTGTAGAAAAATTGGACGGCCCACTTGATGCTGAGGCTTTCGCTGATAAAGGGGTCTATGATGTCTTGGTTATTGGTGGTGGTCCTGCTGGAAACAGTGCTGCAATTTACGCTGCTCGTAAAGGGCTTAAAACTGGGCTTTTAGCAGAAACCTTTGGTGGACAAGTTATCGAGACAGTTGGTATTGAGAACATGATTGGTACGCTATATACAGAAGGTCCTAAGTTAATGGCCCAAGTTGAAGAGCATACAAAATCTTACAATGTTGATATCATCAAAAGTCAATTAGCTACTGGCATTGAGAAGAAAGAACTTATTGAAGTCACACTAGCTAACGGTGCCGTTCTACAGGCTAAAACTGCTATCCTAGCACTAGGAGCCAAATGGCGTAATATCAACGTTCCTGGCGAGGAAGAATTCCGCAATAAAGGGGTTACTTACTGTCCACACTGCGATGGTCCTCTATTTGAAGGAAAAGATGTTGCTGTTATCGGTGGTGGTAACTCAGGTTTGGAAGCTGCTTTGGATTTAGCGGGTATTACTAAACACGTTACAGTCTTAGAGTTCTTGCCTGAATTAAAGGCAGATCAAGTCTTACAAGAACGAGCTGCTAAAACTGATAATCTAACCATTCTTAAGAACGTTGCAACCAAAGAAATTCTTGGTCAAGATCATGTGACTGGTTTGAGTTACGTTGAGTGTGATACAAACGAAGAAAAACATCTTGATCTTGAAGGTGTCTTTGTCCAAATTGGTCTTGTACCAAGTACTGCTTGGCTCAAAGACAGTGGTATTGAACTCAATGAACGCCAAGAAATTATCGTTGATAAATTTGGTTCAACAAATATCCCTGGTATTTTTGCCGCAGGTGACTGTACTGACAGCGCCTACAAACAAATCATTATTTCCATGGGATCTGGTGCTACAGCTGCTATCGGAGCCTTTGATTACTTGATTAGACAATAATCAAAACATACGTGTTAGTAATCTATCTACAACAATTACAAGAAACATAAAGAGGTTGAATGTCTTTCAGCCTCTTTATATTTCTCGTAAATAGGTAGTTTGAACAATCAACCAGCCAATTTGATGAAAGAGACTTGACGAATCTTTGTTTTTTCGATAGAATGGTATCTGTTATGGCGGTATAGCCAAGTGGTAAGGCACGGCTCTGCAAAAGCTTGATCGTCGGTTCAAATCCGTCTACCGCCTTCATAATACGAGGACACCTTAGGGTGTCTTTTTTCATTATTGCATATAAAAATACCCGAAGCTAGATACCTCGGGTATTCGTTATTCTTATTTAATCGCTTCAACCAAAGCCTCTGCTTGAGTCTGAAGGCTTTCAAGAACTTCTGCTGTTGCTACGAATTTTCCATCCACCCATGCTGTATCATTTACACATGTCGCTGTAAAATCACCAACCACTTGGGTACGGATAAATGGTAACAATTCTTTGTAGACATCAAAAAGTTGATTGTGACCACCATTAGCAACTGATGACACGGTTACAATCTTATCTTGAAGAGCTGATGGTCCTGAAGGATCTGATAGGTCAAGGGCGCGGCTCAACCAGTCAAGCAAATTTTTCACTGGCCCAGGAATTGAAAAATTATAAACCGGTGAGAAAATCCAGATTGCATCTGCTGCCAAGACCTGCTCTCGAACTTCTGCCAAAACAGGAAGAACCGGACTTTCTAAATCCTGATTAAAAACAGGTACTTGACTATAGTCAAGATAAGAAACATTAGCTTTATCAGCTAGCATTTTCTCAGCTTCTTTTGCTAATTGGTGGTTAAATGATCCCTTACGAAGGGACCCAACGATAAATAGAATGTTTTTCATGATACATTTCCTTTGTATTTCTAACAATTAATAATTAATACTACATAGTAATATATGTAATTTCATTAGAAATATAAAGAAATATGCTCAGACATTCTTAAATTTTTTCAGTAGCTCTACCAACTGTGCCTGCTCTTCAAGTGTCAGAACGGAAAAAGTCTCCTCAATAGCTCGCTGATGTGGGGGGATTGCTGCTTGAATAATACGACGTCCCTCACCCGTCAAATCAACCTCGAAAGCACGCTTATCTGTTTGGCAGGCTTCTCGCGTCAACCAACCTTTTTTCTCCATATTTTTAATGACGACAGTCATATTCCCGGAGGTGGCAAGCATGCGGTCAATTAATTCGCCAATCTTCATACGTCCTCTAGCATTAAGCACGTCCATGACCCCAAATTGAGTTGGTGTCAAATTAAATTCTTTAAAGGTCTCAGAAACCTTGGCATCGATGGTACGAAAAGCCTTACGCATAACTACCATACTTTTTACAGCCATGTTTTTATCTAAGTCACTCATTTCTAGTCCTTTCCAAATAGATGCTGTTTTTATTACTCTACCACAGTTTTTCTAAAAGTGGTATATGAAAATGAAAAAATAAGAAAAAAGAGTCCTTAGATATCTAACCAATACCTCAGAACTCTTTCATTTCTAACTATTACGATTCCAAAAAAGGGCTAATAAGATAACAGCACCCAGTACCGAAGGAACTATAGCAGTATCTGCTAGCATAGGTCCCCAATTTCCAAAAAGAAGCTGACCAACAAAAGCACCTAGCCATCCAACAAAGGTCTTGCCAATACAGCCCATACGTTCACCCCTATTTGATATAGCAGAGGCAATAAGGCCAATTAGAAAACCAACTATCATACTTCCAATCATGATAAATTCTCCATCATACTTAGATTACCCAATCCCCATTTCGGAAGATTGGTACACGACTACCATCTTGGCGGATACCATCAATATCCATTTGATTTGAACCAATCATAAAATCTACGTGTACATCAGAACGATTAAGACCAGCTTCCTTAAGCTCCTCTTCTGTCATGTCTGCCCCTCCCTCAACACTGGTAGCATAGGCTGCTCCAATAGCTAGGTGGTTGGATGCATTCTCATCAAAAAGAGTGTTAAAGAAGGTGATGCCTGACTGTGAAATAGGACTTGGATCTGGTACCAGAGCACATTCACCTAGAGCACGCGCCCCATTATTGTTGAAGACGAGATTCTTCATCACCTCATCGCCCTGGTCCGCTGTGATATCTACAATTTCACCGTCTTTGAAGGTTACCTTGATTCCCTCAATAATATTGCCATTGTAACTTAGAGGCTTTGTACTTGAGACATAGCCATCTGCACGACGAAAATCTGGTGCCGTAAAGACTTCTTCTGTTGGCATATTAGGGAGGAAGCCTTCACCTTGCGCATTGATGGCACCTGCAGACTCCCAAACGTGATTTTTAGGCAATCCTAGAGTCAAATCTGTTCCAGGTGCTTGGTAATGCAAGGCTGAGAATTGTGCCTCATTGAGTAGGCGTGCTTTAGCATCCAAACGGTCAGCATGTTCCTTCCAAGCACGTACAGGATCCTCTTCATAAACACGACAGGTCTTGAAAATTTGGTCCCAAAGTAAATCTACAGCTTCCTCATCACTCGAAGCATCGGGAAAGACCTTCTTAGCCCATTCCTTACCAGCTGCAGCAGCTACAGTCCAACTAACCTTATTAGACTGAGTTGCCACCTGCATAGGTTTAAAGGCCACTCCAGTAGCTTTAGCATGGGCAGATAAACGTTCAGGAGCTACACCATTAAGGGCACCTGGATCTGATGAACGAACACCTAAGCGACTTGCCTTTTTGGTCAACAAATATTCCATCTCAGCTTTTTTATAGGCAGGAACCTCTTCGATGCGGTCCATATCAGCATGCAAGAAGCGCTCGCGATTAATAATATCATCTGACCATTGAACGATTACCTCAGCTGCTCCTAAAGCATAGGCTTCTTTTACTAAGAGGTGAGCTAGCTCTGCTTGTTCTACATCAATGCTCAAGGCCACTGTGTGACCAGGTTGCACATTAATCCCATTAGCAACCAGTAATTTAGCATATTTCTCAAGATTTTCTTTAAAATTTGGTAAAACCATGATTAACTCCTTGAAACTATATTTTTCTATCAGTATACCATAAGACGAAGAAAAAGGTTTCTTCTCAGCTTTGGCTTGTTAGCATCACATGCAGACCCCTAAACAAAAAGAGAACGGAGACTGACTCCATTCTCTCAAAGTTGATGACGATTCTCTTTAGCTATTAAAAGAAATCATCAAAAAGACTTAATTGATTATCTTCTGGCATATTTCCTAGGATTCCCATTTCATCCAATTTTTCAACCAAGGTTGATGATAGGCCTCCTCGTTTACGCAATTCTGTCTTGGAAAGGAATTCACCTTCTTCACGCGCAGCAACCACTTGCTTAGCAACGTTCTCACCCAAACCTTCAAGTGCAATAAACGGTGGAATCAAAGTATCTCCTTCAATCAGAAATTCAGTTGCCTGACTCTTATAAAGATCTAACTGACCAAAGGTAAAGCCACGTTCTAACATTTCATTGACAATTTCAAGCGTCGTAAATAAGTCATTTTCAACATTAGTCGCTTCATTTCGTTGGCGCTTCTCCTTAATATCTTCCATTCGAGCTTTAACAGCATCAAGACCTGCAGACATCGTCTTAAGCTCAAATGCTTTAGCTCGAATCGAGAAGTAGGCACAATAGTAATAAATAGGATGGTGCACTTTGAAATAAGCTACACGTAGGGCCATCATAACGTAGGCTGCCGCATGGGCTTTAGGGAACATGTACTTGATTTTACCACAAGATTCAATGTACCAGTCTGGAACATTATTTTCACGCATGGCTTGAATATAGCCATTACGCTCTTCTTCGGAAATCTTCAACCACATCCCCTTACGCACACGTTCCATGATCGTGAAGGCCATCTTAGGATCTAATCCCGCATGCATTAGGTATACCATGATATCATCACGACAACCGATAACTGTTTTCAGAGTGGCGATACCTTCCTTAATCAAATCTTGTGCATTACCTAACCAAACGTCTGTTCCGTGGGACAATCCAGATAACTGTAAGAGTTCCGCAAAGGTCGTCGGATGCGTCTCGTCGACCATACCACGAACAAAGTTAGTCCCAAACTCAGGGATTCCCAACATTCCCGTTGGTGTCCCAATCTGTTCAGGTGTTACCCCTAAAATATCAGTCCCTGAAAAAAGTTTCATTACATCTGGATCATCTGCTCGAATATCTTTTGGATCAATTCCTGATAAATCCTGCAACTTACGAATCATAGTCGGATCATCATGTCCCAAAATATCAAGCTTCAACACGTTCTCATCGATATCGTGGAAGTTAAAGTGAGTCGTCTGCCAGGCAGCCGTTACATCATCAGCCGGATATTGAACAGGTGTGAAATCATAGACATCCATATAATTTGGAATAACAACAATACCACCCGGGTGCTGACCTGTGTTTCGCTTAACACCCGCAGCCCCCATGGCTAAACGATCGACCTCGGCATCACGGTAAAACTTATTGTAATCACGTTCGTAACCTTTAACAAAACCATAAGCCGTCCGATCTGCAACAGTTCCTACTGTTCCGGCACGAAAAGCATATTGCTCTCCAAAAATATCACGAACGTCCAAGTGGGCTGATGGTTGATCATCACCGGAGAAGTTCAAATCGATATCAGGAACCTTATCCCCATCAAAACCTAGGAAGGTCTCGAATGGAATATCCTGACCATCTTTTTTATATTCCGTTCCACATTCTGAACATTCCTTATCAGGCAAATCGAAGCCAGATCCATAAGAACCATCTGTAATGAACTCTGAGTGTTGACAATTAGGACAGAGATAATGTGGTGGCATCGGATTAACCTCGGTAATTCCAATCATCGTCGCAACAAAACTAGAACCGACAGATCCACGCGAACCAACCAGGTAGCCACGTTCATTTGAACGGTTAACTAGCATCTGCGAAGCCAGGTAGATTACGGCAAACCCATTACCAAGAATTGAAGACAACTCTTTCTCAATTCGCAGGTCAATAATATCAGGCAAAGGATTACCATAGAGCTCAAACGCTCTAGCATATGTCATCTCCGCAACCTGTTCTTCCGCACGATCAATGAAAGGGGTGTACAAGTCTTTTTTGACAACCTCAACCTCATCAATTTGATCTGCCATAGCCTGCGTATTAGTTACAACAATTTCATAGGCTAAGTCTTTTCCTAAAAAGGCAAAGTCGTCTAGCATCTCGTTAGTTGTCCTAAAATGCGCTTCAGGTAAAGGAGCAGGTTTCGCATTTTCTCCCTTACCAATTGGCCTATTAATCATGGCTCCTTGTCCCAAAGCACGAACAATGATTTCACGATAAATGGCATCCTCAGGGTTGATATAGTGTACATTTCCTGTAGCCAGCACAGGTTTGTCCAGGCGATTAGCGACTTCAATTAAATCCCGAATCAGTTGTTCTATAGCCGCCTCATCCTTGATTAAATCCTTTGCAATCAAGGGCGCATAAATTGCCGGTGGCATAACTTCAATAAAGTCATAATATTTGGCAACTTCAACCGCCTTGTCAATACCATGAGACAAGAGCGTATCAAAAACCTCACCATCAGCACAAGCAGAACCTACAATAATTCCCTCACGATACTCATCTAAGACCGTACGAGGAATACGTGCTACTCCCTCAAAGTATGAGACATTTGATAAACTTACCAACTTAAAGATATTCTTCAAGCCAGTTTGATTCTGAACATATAGCGTTGCATGTTTGACACGAGACTTTTTATACGAATCTTCAGAAACCAAATCCGTGTTCAACTGTTCCAGATTAGTCAAACCGTGCTTATCAAACACATCTTTTATGAAGATAAACAACAAACGACCCGTAGCTTCCGCATCATAATTGGCCATATGGTGATGATCCAAAGCCACACCAAACCGCTTCGTCAAAGGCCCCAAACCATGACGCTTATACTCAGGATAAAGATTTCGTGCAAATTCTAAAGTATCAATAACCGGTTGTGAAATTGTTGGTAACTGATGTCTTTCGTAATTGGCATTCATAAAACCAACGTCAAAGGTCGCATTATGGGCCACTAGCACAGTTCCTTGACAGAATTCTTGAAACTCCTGTAAAACTTGGACTAAAGGTTTAGCACCCTTAACATGATTATCAGTAATACCGGTCAACTCAGTAGTAAATGCAGAAAGAGGATGTCCTGGATCTATGAATTCATCAAATTGCTCAATAATATTACCTTTATGCATTTTTGATGCCGCAATCTGAATCAAATCATTATGAACAGCAGACAAGCCCGTTGTCTCAACGTCAAATACAACATAAGTTGCTTCTTTTAATTCCAAATTCTGGGAATTATAAACAATAGGAACTTTATCCTCAACAAGATTGGCTTCAAGACCAAAAATAGCTTTAATACCAGCTTTCTTAGCCCTATGGTAGCCATGAGGAAAACTCTGAACATTAGCGTGATCAGTTATAGCAACAGCTGGATGCCCCCAAGAAGCAGCAGTGTCAATAAGCTCTTCCACAGTTGGCATGGCATCCATAGTCGACATGTTAGTATGTGCATGAAATTCCACACGCTTTTGTCCCTCAGGCATCAAATCCTTGCGAGGTGTGTGCGAAATCTCTTTGATATCTTGTACATTCATTGTCAGGCTATGAGTGAAAGGATTATTCTCAATACGACCGCGAACTCTTACCCAGTTCCCCTTTTTTATCATATCGAACTTAGCAAGCTCATCACTATCTTTGACCCAGCGCTGCATTGCAAAACTAGAGGTATAATCAGTTACCTTGAAATTAATAATAATTCGACCCGTCTTAGTTTCGCGTTGCTCTACATCAAAAATATATCCTTCAAAAACAACACGATTCTCTTCAGAATTAATATCAACCATTGGCGTTATTTCAGCCTTATCAAAACTAGCTTGACGTTGACTTTGTTTCTCAGCAAAATTTTGGTCCGGTTCGTTCACAGGTTTCGGTGTTGGAGCACTCTCAAGAATAGATTGAAGAGCCTGTCTTGCCTGAGATTCAGCTTGTTCTTGTAAAGAAACCTTGTTTGTTTCGTAAGCCTCTTCTAAAGAAGATGACGCTTCCTTATCTTCAAGAACAAAAATTGATACGTCAGATAAACCAACTTGAGAAAGTGATTTAGATATCAAAGAAATAAATCTATCCTGTACATTTTCCTTTATAATATGCTCTGGAGCTTTAACAAAAATACTATTATTCGAAATCTCAACCTTTAGATTTGAGAATAAAGAATAAGTAGAAAAGTGTGACACTTTTAAACTATCTAAAGCATATGAAAAATAATCTCCAAGTAAAGAATCATCGCAAGCTGTAGAAACTAAACGAATCTCAAAAGAAGCTTTAGCACCTAAAGAATTAAAAGAAGAGTGAAGTAAACTATCAAAAAGAGCAAAAGACTCATAAGACAGAACACTAGGAAAAGAAAAAACAAAGAACCATTGGCGATTTGATTTAAATAGCTTTACTGTTTCGATAGAACCATCTTTAATTTTTTTAAACGCATCGTGATCCTCAGGAAAACGAATTTGTTTTAAGAGAAGCTGAAATTTATCAGACATAAAAAATAAACTCCTATAGACAAAAAAACACTCCTTAAGGAGTGTAACTTATACCGGCGGCCGGGGTCGAACCGGCACGTCCTTGCGGACACTGGATTTTGAGTTCCATAACTCCATTATTTAAATCTTACAACCCTGATTTAATAGGGTTTTAAGCCTTTTGAATCTTGCAAAATAGACTCATTTTTCAAATTTTAGTAACTTTTTGGTAACACTCCATACCTTATCGTTCTAAGAGCATCATCAGAGAATAGACGATATGTCCCAACAGGTTATATTCATCCAGAGGTATTCAAGACACTTGTACGATTAACAGTTAATGTAATCATTTTATTTTCTCCTTTAATTAGGGTAAGTGTTTTTTATTATTTTAACAAAAATAACTCTTTAGCCCAAGAATTTGATAATTCATTTTCTAACAAAACTTTTTTTTTAAAATTTATCTTATGATATACTAAACTTATCAGCTATTGGTTCTGAAAAAGTGTCTGCCACAGTTTTACTACAAATTCTCATGACTTGTGCCAAGATTTATAAAAAACGGATAGCTATAATAGCTCTTAGAGCAAAAACATGACATATAGGAGGTTAAAGACATGTCATACTTTTATCTTTTTATCGCCATTGTAGGAGAGATATTGGGAACTAACCTTTTGAAATTATCAGACGGTTTTACAAAGCCTATTCCAACCGTTTCTGCCCTACTTAGCTATGGCGTTTGTTTCTATTTCCTCTCACTAGCAATGCAAAAAATTCCTTTAGGAATAGCTTATGCAACATGGTCAGCTGTCGGTTTAGTTTTGACAGCCTCTATCGCAGTAATGATTTTCAAAGAAACACTAAATGTTTATAGCATTATCGGTTTAATTTTGATTATCATTGGTGTTGTCATGGTTAACTTATTAGGAAATGCAGGACATTAATAAAACCGGCTCTATACTATTTGTAGTGGGTAAATCCCCTATGGATATTATGGAGCCTATTTTGTTGTAGAAAAAAAGTTCCATAAGAACTATAATGAAAAGCTAGAATTCTGTCAATATTTTGGACACATTTTGGGAGGGAATTTTGAAGACTAGCGTCCTCCTAATTTTCCCAATAAGTTTTAACTTCTTCAAAAATCTTATTCAAAAGTTCTGCATCTTTTTCTGACAACTGATTTTTTTCTATAACTCTATCTTTTAGTTCTGTTGCCTTTATTTTATTTCTTGCCACCGAAACTGCTATTGAATGTTTCAAAATATCAAACTCATCCTTTGAAAAGTTTGCAATATTGGTAAGATCTAATTGTTCTAGAGGTAAACTACTGATAATTGAATAAGGTTTTTGTCCCAGCAAATAATCTGTAGTAGTCCCAAAGATATTTGCTAATTTCACAACGAATTCTAATCCTGGTTCTAACGTTCCATTCTCCCACCGAGAATATGTCCCTTGTTGAACTCCAATTAATTCCGATATTTGTACTTGAGTTAACTTTTTTGATTTTCTGAGAGTTTTTAACCTCTCTGAAAATTTATAATCCTCTGTATACATAATTCTCCTATAGATATTCTTATTCGTATATTTTAGCTTGACAAAATATTCTAAACGGTATAAAATAGAATTATTCCATAAGGAATATTTATTTTGAGATTGAATATTCCATTGAGAATATTATAGCATAAAAGGAGGTAAAAGCGTATGTAACTAGTAGTCGATTTAAAAAATTTTAATAAAGGAGGTAGGATTCGACAAAATAAAAAATCTTGAAACAAATGTGCCGTTCGTTCCAAGATCAAAACATATTATGTAACAATTATACCACAGAAAACTCTTCAGTTGCACAAGAAAATTTCGGAGGTTTCACAAAAAGATGACCAATAAAGAGTTAGTCAATCAAATTTCTGGCCTAAACTCTACCTCTACTCTTAAAAATTGGATTCAACTGATTAAAGAGATAAGTGGCAAGGAATTTAAGAAAATTAAAGTTCCTATCAGTAGAAATCCCAGAACTCATCAATTAAGTTATACAGTTGCCTATGATTTTACAGACGAAGACCTTAGACAATTTCAAAAGTTAGCTAAACTAAAACTTGAAATAGGTCTAAAAGAGGCTATACAAGCCGTATTTGGGAGTCTAGCAGACAATGAACATGAATCCCTAAACCAAGTAATAGATGAGCTCTACGATGAACTGAGCGCCTTAAAACAGGAATTTAAGCGAGAAATGCGACTGATAAAAATTGAGAATTCCAACCTAAAAAAGAAAATCCAAGATATTGAAGAGTCGATGCAAACCGGCTTACTAGGGTTTGTTAACAAGAGGTCAAAAAATAGGTTCGGCTAATAGCGAGTTTTCGGCTGAGCCATGAGGCAGAAAGCCGAAAATGAGCGTAGATGCGGACGGACCATTTTTGACCGATAGGGTGTGTAGTAACACCACCCTCTGCAAGTTAGGTGTACCATCGAAAAAATTCAGTATTACCAAGGGTTTTGGAGATTTTAAGGGTGGCAAAATTAGGCAAAAAGTTGAATCAAAATCTATGGCAAAAAATGAGCATTTACGTTCTGTATTTGACTGGATTCAAATTCAGTTTGATAAGACTGAATTTTCGCCAAAAGAAATAATCGAAGATATCCTATTTCTTGACTTTGACCTATTTATTGAGAATAAGGGGAGCCTTAAATACTATAACTATGATAGCCAGCTTCATTATGGGAATATCCGTATCTACTATGGATCGAAAGAGTCGTCCTACATGCTTGTCATGTCAGGACAGGCACTAGAGTTCTATAGAGATATGGTATTAGATCCAAATAGTCTCTCCGAAAGACAGTTTCTGAACAACCTCTACTACAATTACATTCATTTTTCAGTAAGACGAATTGATATTGCAATAGATGATTTTAATGAAACACCCTATTTCACTCCTAATCAACTTCTAAAGATTTGTCAGAAGAAACGCTTTCTATATGGAAAAAGCACCTACTACAATACCTACGGAGATGAAACGATCGGTCAGACCTTATATTTAAGAAAACCCAATGATGATGAAAGACTTAGAATTTACGATAAGCGCTTAGAACAAGCTGAAAAGCTCGGGATCAGCAAGCGGTATATAGAAAATTGGATAAGAACTGAGTTAGAACTTAGGAAAGCAAAAGCTCACTACTTCATTCAAGAATGGTTGCATTCAGAAATAGATCTTCTTAACTTTACCAAGGGATACCTCAAAGAAAAAGTGAGGTTCTATAGTGATAGTCACTTCTCAAAACCTTTGAGATCTTGGGAAAAGTTTTTAGGTCACTCAAAACCTGTCTCTATCATTATTTCAAAACCAAAGACAGAACTAGAACAAAAATTAGAATGGTTTACCTATAAAGGTTCTGGAGCTATTCTAAAAGCGTATAAATTTCTATACGACAATAACTTACTGCATGAGTATGAGAAATCTAACTATCTCGCACTCAACAATATGGAATATCCACCAGATTTAGCAAGTGGATTAATAGAAAGGGCAATTCTCTTTAAAAGAGAAGATTTAATCCCTACAATCAAAGAAAATATCAAAAGGAGAAATTAAATATGGCAAAAATGCTCTCACAAAATGACTGGAATTTCAATAACATTGGAACAAAATTTGAATTGGATGAAGTCATTCCAAAATTTGAAACGGAAGTCCGAGCAGATGCAAACGGAGAAATTATCAAAAACCGAGATGGTAGCGAAAGACGTTTTAATACCGATAAAATCATTGGTTGGAAATACAATGTAACGATCAAGGATGGACAATTCAAAAAGAAATCAACCCAAGTCTCAGTAGACAATCCAGAAGCTTTAGTCGATAATGACTATATCCAAGCAATGGATCAAGTACCAGTTACATTTGACAATTTACAAGCTACTATGATTAGTTCAACGATGTATTACAAGGCGGATGCTATCCATTTAGTAGATGTAAAACAAAAATAAGTATAAGACAAGGGGAGTTAATCCTCCCCGTACTTAATCTAATTAGAAAAGGAGAGCACATGATTAAAACTGTAACAAAAGATGACCTTATCGAACTTGGATTTGCTCCAGGAACTGCAAGAAAGATTATCCATACTGGCAAATTACTATTAGTGAATCGTGGTTTTAATATCTACGATAACAAACGGATTGGTACAATTCCAGCCAGTGTCGCTGAAGAACTACTAGGAATTGAACTCCAGAAAGAAGCATAATGAATGACTATTCGTAAAACTAAAAGTGGTAAATGGACTGTTGATGTTTCTAACGGTTTCCACCCAGTCACACAAAAAAGAATACGTATTATTCGTAAAGGATTAAAATCTAAAAAGGAAGCCCTAGAACTTGAACAACATATTAGAGTTGTAGAATTAAAAGAAAAACAATTTGACTTTGTAGTAACAACGGATATGTTATTCGACTTACTTGAAGAAGATGATTTGAAAAATGGCAGAAAAGTAAGCTACACAAGTACACAAAGAAATAATTATGAGCGTCATATTAAGCCATATTTTAAAAATACAAATTTAAATAAATTAACGTATGACCATATATTCGAATTTCGTGAATACCTAAAAACAAAACCTAAAAAACAAAATGAAAATGAAGTTTTAAGCTATAATACAATTAATAAGGTTCTGATTCTACTTAAAAAAATTTTTGATACTGGTATAAGAAAATCACTCATTGATAAAAATCCAGTTAAGAATCTGAGAAAATTACCAATTAGGAAGCCTGATATTAAATTTTGGAGTATAGAAGAATTCACGAGATTTAGAGGACTTATTCGAGATGATGAAATAAGTTATGACCTGTTTTTCGTAATTGCTTTCTTTACTGGAATGAGAATGGGAGAAATCCTCGCATTGAACTGGAATGATATAAATCTTTTAACAAATACGATTTACGTTACCAAAACGGTATACTTTGTTAATAATACAAGCTACATTAATACAACAAAAACACGATCAGGAACTAGAAATATAACAATAAATCAGAAATTAGCAGAAATGCTAATAGATTGGAAAGTAAAACAAAAAGAAAAACTTGAGGAATTTACGAAAAATACTGAAGAACTTCAAATAATACAGAGTACACCAATATCAATTACAAAAAATATGATTGATAAGAAGTTTAAGCAAATACTAGAAAGGGATAAAGATTTAAAGAAAATAAGAATTCATGATTTAAGACACTCTCATGCATCATTACTTATAAATCAAGGAGAAGATTATCTTGTTGTCAAAGAAAGATTAGGACACGCATCTATTACAACAACAATTGATACTTATTCTCATTTGTACCCTAGCAAACAGAAAACATTGGCTAATAAACTTGATGATTTATTTTAAAATGGAAAAAATTGGTAACTCAACAAAAACAGAGAAAAAAAGACAAGGTCCGAAAACCTTGTCTTTTTTACTATACCGGCGGCCGGGGTCGAACCGGCACGTCCTTGCGGACACTGGATTTTGAGTCCAGCGCGTCTGCCAATTCCGCCACGCCGGCAAAGTATAACTGGGGTAGCTGGATTCGAACCAACGCATGAGGGAGTCAAAGTCCCTTGCCTTACCGCTTGGCTATACCCCAAAAATATAGGCGAATGAGGGGAATCGAACCCCCGAATGTCAGAGCCACAATCTGATGTGTTAACCACTTCACCACATTCGCCACTTTACTAACACGGGCAGTAGGAATTGAACCCACACTGAAGGTTTTGGAGACCTTAGTTCTACCTTTAAACTATGCCCGTAACTATGGAAGGGGAGGGATTCGAACCCCCGAACCCGAAGGAGCGGATTTACAGTCCGCCGCGTTTAGCCTCTTCGCTACCCTTCCAAAATATAAATAAATGGCGCGAGACGGAATCGAACCGCCGACACATGGAGCTTCAATCCATTGCTCTACCAACTGAGCTACCGAGCCATATTGCGGGAGCAGGATTTGAACCTACGACCTTCGGGTTATGAGCCCGACGAGCTACCTAGCTGCTCCATCCCGCGTTAATTATAAGGAGGATGTGGGATTCGAACCCACGCACGCTTTTACACGCCTGACGGTTTTCAAGACCGTTCCCTTCAGCCGGACTTGGGTAATCCTCCATAAAAACATAGTCCGTACGGGATTCGAACCCGTGTTACCGCCGTGAAAAGGCGGTGTCTTAACCCCTTGACCAACGGACCATATAATGGGCACGAGTGGAATCGAACCACCGACCTCACGCTTATCAGGCGTGCGCTCTAACCATCTGAGCTACGCGCCCAA
>NZ_JACLQM010000025.1:0-19753 GCF_016648655.1 Streptococcus sp. 17.1 | reverse complement strand
GCCGGCTTAGCTCAGTTGGTAGAGCATCTGATTTGTAATCAGAGGGTCGCGTGTTCAAGTCATGTAGCCGGCATAAAATGCGAACGTAGTTCAGTGGTAGAACATCACCTTGCCAAGGTGGGGGTCGCGGGTTCGAATCCCGTCGTTCGCTTGAGGAGCCGGGGTGGCGGAACTGGCAGACGCACAGGACTTAAAATCCTGCGAAAGGAAACTTTCGTACCGGTTCGATCCCGGTCCTCGGCATAATATAAGAATGAGCACCCTTAGCTCAACTGGATAGAGTACCTGACTACGAATCAGGCGGTTAGAGGTTCGACTCCTCTAGGGTGCATTTTATCGGGAAGTAGCTCAGCTTGGTAGAGCACTTGGTTTGGGACCAAGGGGTCGCAGGTTCGAATCCTGTCTTCCCGATTTATGGCGGTGTAGCTCAGCTGGCTAGAGCGTCCGGTTCATACCCGGGAGGTCGGGGGTTCGATCCCCTTCGCCGCTATATATATGGATTTCTTGGACCTTTAGCTCAACTGGTTAGAGCACTCGGCTCATAACCGAGCGGTCGTAGGTTCGAGTCCTACAAGGTCCATATATTAATTATAATATTTGGAGGATTACCCAAGTCCGGCTGAAGGGAACGGTCTTGAAAACCGTCAGGCGTGTAAAAGCGTGCGTGGGTTCGAATCCCACATCCTCCTTATAATTAACGCGGGATGGAGCAGCTAGGTAGCTCGTCGGGCTCATAACCCGAAGGTCGTAGGTTCAAATCCTGCTCCCGCAATATGGCTCGGTAGCTCAGTTGGTAGAGCAATGGATTGAAGCTCCATGTGTCGGCGGTTCGATTCCGTCTCGCGCCATTTTGTTAAGCGGGTGTAGTTTAGTGGTAAAACTACAGCCTTCCAAGCTGTTGTCGCGAGTTCGATTCTCGTCACCCGCTTTATTTGGAAACAAATAACCAAGCATTTAGCTTGGGCGCGTAGCTCAGATGGTTAGAGCGCACGCCTGATAAGCGTGAGGTCGGTGGTTCGATTCCACTCGTGCCCATATTGGAGAATTACTCAAGAGGCTGAAGAGGACGGTTTGCTAAATCGTTAGGTCGGGTAACTGGCGCGGGGGTTCGAATCCCCCATTCTCCGTAGTATTATGACGAATTATCTTTTAGATAATTCGTTTTCTTTTTTTTGAGGTGACAAAATGAAAAATAGTTTTTATCGTTTTCTTCTTTATGGGTTTATTATTATTCTATTTTTTGTAATGCTTTTTTCTTTTGTCTTTACTAATAAAAAATTAACGAAGGATATCTCGTCTAATGTTTCGGGTTTTGTTACCAAAGTAGACTCAGTGGTTTCAGTTCCATTTACTGCTTTATCAAAATCTCATAATGTTATTTCTGATCTCTTATCAACTTATAATGAGAATCGAGATTTAAAAAAATCTTTATCGAATTTAGAAAATCAATCATCTATTATTTCTAACTTGCAAGAAGAGAATGATTCTTTAAGAGCTTCGCTTAATCTTTCGGACAAGCTAAGTCGTGATAATGTTCTCACTGCTGAAGTTTCCATGCGTCCTTCTGTGACTTGGTTAAAAGAGTTAACGATTAATGTTGGTAAGTCTAAGAATGTTAGTAAGTCTATGCTAGCAACTTCTAATGGTGGAGTAATTGGTTTTGTAACTAAGGTATATGATGATACTACTACTATTTCTTTACTTTCTAGTAGTTCTAGTGATAGCTACCTTGCTTCTAGCGTCAAATCAGAGGATGATAACCAGATTTTCGGGATTATATCTCGTTATGATAATAAAAAGAAGCTGTTAGAGATGACACAACTCAATTCATCTTCTAACGTTAAGGTTGGCACTGAAGTAGTTACAAGTGGTCTTGATGATGTATCAGTAAAGGATGTTCCAATTGGTACTGTAGACTCTGTGAGTGATTATGAAGGAAATCGTACGATTTTGGTAAAACCTTATGCTGATTTTGATAAAATTTCTTATGTTACTTTAGTTGGAGATGGTAAATAATATGAAATTATCCAAGTATTCTATTATTCCTTTCTTACTGAGTATTGTTCCTTTTCTATGGGATGGTCATATTTCGATGATACTTAATCATTATTTATCTCCTGAATTTTTTCTATCATCTCATCTTTTCATTATTTATATTTTTATCTTAACCCTTGATTTTCCAAATAAGTATTCCTTTCTTTACCTTGTTTGTTTTGGATTTCTTTATGATACTTATTATTTCAAAACAGTTGGTATAGTAATTCTAACTTTGCCACTGTTATGCTATCTGTTAACTCAGCTAGGTCGAATTGTTAAGAGAAATACCTATGTTGATTTTTTGTTAATGTTTTTATTCTTATTTCTCTTTGATGCCATAAATTTTGGCTTTGCCTTATTCTATGGTTTCTCCAATGAGTCTGTGACGGATTTTATTATTTATCAACTAAGTCCTAGTATAGTGTTTAATCTTTTGATCTTTATCTTTATTAAACCTATTCTTGAAAAATTATTTTTGTATCTGTCAGTTGATAGATTTAAATAGAACTGTAATATTGGCGTAACAAAGTTTGCGCCATTTTTTGATACAATAAGAAGGTCTTATCGAAAAGGAGTAGTATTTTATATTATGAAAAAACGTATTCTTTCAGCAGTGTTGGTAAGTGGTGTAACCTTATCAGCAGCTGCATCAGTACATGCAGAGGATTATGATTCGCAAATCGCTGCTGCAGATAACGCAATTAGTAACCTTGCTTCTCAACAAGAGACTGCACAAGCGCAAGTTGCTACAATCCAATCTCAAGTATCTACACTTAGAACACAAAAATCAGATTTGGAAACTAAAAATGCTGAACTTGAAAAAGTATCAGCAGATTTGGAATCTGAAATTCAAGAATTATCAAGTAAAATTGTAGCTCGTCAAGATTCTTTGGCGAAACAAGCTCGTAGTGCTCAACAAAATAACACTGCGACTAGCTACATCAACTCTATCTTGAACTCTAAGTCAATCTCTGAAGCTATTACTCGTATCACAGCTATTTCAAAAGTTGTTACGGCTAATAATGACATGTTGACAAAACAAGAGTCTGATCAAAAAGAGCTTGCTGCTAAGCAAGAACAAAACCAAGCTGCTATTAATGAAATTGCAACTAATAAAGCTGAGCTTGAAACAACAGAAGCTGGTTTGACAACTCAACAAGCTGAACTAGAAGCAGCACAAGTTACTTTGGCTGCAGAATTGGCTACAGCACAAGATGAAAAAACATCACTTGTTTCTGCTAAATCAACTGCAGAAGCTGTGGCAGCTTCAACTGCAGCATCAGTTGCTCAGTCTCAAGCAATTGCAGAATCAGAGGCAGCAGCACAAGCAGTAGCATCTTCAGAAGCGGCAGCATTTGTAGCTCAATCAGAGGCGGCAGCAACTTCAGAAGCTGTAGCTCAACCTTCTGAAGCTACTGTTTCAGAAACAGCGACAGCCTCAGAAGTAGCACAAGAACCGGTTTCATCAGAAACTTCAGAAACTACTCAAGAGCCAACTGTTGCAACTTCAGAAGCAACACAAGAGCCTGCTGCTCCAGCAACATCTGAAGCACAGCCAGAATCAGCTGCGTCAGAGGCACAACAAGAGCCTGCTGCTCCAGTAACATCTGAAGCACAACCAGAATCAGCTGCTCCAGCAGCTTCAGAAGCACCTGCAGCAACATCTGAAGCACCAACAAGTCAAGCACCTGCAGCTTCAGAACCACCAGCTCCTGCTGCTGAAACACCTAAAGTATCAGCAGCATCAACTCCTAATACATATCCAGTTGGTCAATGTACTTGGGGTGCTAAATCATTAGCTTCATGGGTTGGTAATTACTGGGGTAATGCTAAAAACTGGATTGCTAGCGCACAAGCAGCTGGTCACTCAGTTGGTACGACTCCTGTAGCCGGTGCAATTGCGGTTTGGCCAAATGATGGTGGTGGTTATGGTCACGTAGCTTACGTAACATCAGCATCAGGTTCAAATTCAATTCAAGTTATGGAATCAAACTATGCTGGTAACATGTCAATCGGTAACTACCGTGGTACATTTGATCCAACATCTTCAGCTCACGGTGGTTCTGTATATTATATTTACCCATAATGAACACAAAAAAGCGATTCGAATTTTCTCGAATCCTTTTTATTTTACGGGAAAATCTCTTTACTTTGTGGAGCTGATTTTAGCTGGGAAAATGTCGTAGCTAAGGTTAAATCTTTTTAGTCTTGTTAAGTTACTGTGACACCATTTATTTTGCATTGAAAATCAATCTAAAAAAAGGTAGAATGGTTTAGTAGATATTTTGGAGGAAATCATGTCTTATACGAATTTGAAGTTGTTTGCTTTATCGTCTAACCAGGAATTAGCAGCAAAAGTTGCTGATAAAATGGGTATTGAACTCGGAAAATCAAGTGTTCGTGAATTTTCAGATGGTGAGATTCAAGTTAATATTGAAGAATCTATCCGTGGTCATCACGTTTTTATTCTTCAATCTACAAGCTCTCCTGTAAATGATAACTTGATGGAAATCTTGATTATGGTTGATGCGCTAAAACGTGCAAGTGCAGAAACGATCAGTGTTGTTATGCCTTATTATGGTTATGCACGTCAAGACCGTAAGGCACGTTCACGTGAACCAATCACATCTAAGTTGGTTGCTAATATGCTTGAGGTTGCAGGTGTTGATCGACTTTTGACAGTTGACCTCCATGCTTCTCAAATTCAAGGATTCTTTGATATTCCTGTAGACCATTTGATGGGTGCACCACTTATCGCAGATTACTTTGATCGTGCTGGTCTTACTGGAGATGATGTTGTTGTTGTTTCTCCAGACCATGGTGGTGTGACTCGTGCACGAAAACTTGCTCAATGTTTGAAAACACCAATTGCAATCATTGATAAGCGTCGTAGTGTTGATAAAATGAACACTTCTGAGGTTATGAATATTATTGGTAACGTTGAAGGTAAAACATGTATCTTGATTGATGATATGATTGATACTGCGGGTACAATCTGTCATGCGGCGGATGCGCTTGCTGAAGCTGGTGCAACTCATGTTTATGCCTCATGTACTCACCCTGTATTGTCAGGTCCAGCACTTGATAATATTCAAAAATCTGCTATTGAGAAGCTTGTCGTATTGGACACGATTTATCTTCCAGAAGAACGTTTGATTGATAAAATTGAACAAATTTCAATTGCTGATTTGATTTCAGAGGCAATTATTCGTATTCATGAAAAACGTCCATTGTCACCTTTGTTTGAAATGGGCCATAAATAGACTAAAGCTAGCCTAGGCTAGCTTTTTTGGTGTTTAAATGCGTTTGAGTTTTTGATATAATGTAAGGCATAATTGCAAAGAGGTGACCGTGATGGATTTAACACAACGTTTTAATAAAAATTTAGATAAGATTGAAGTTTCAATGATTCGTCAGTTTGACCAATCAATTTCAGATGTACCAGGGATCAAAAAGTTGACACTTGGTGAACCTGATTTTACAACTCCAGATCATGTAAAAGAGGCTGCTAAAGCTGCTATTGATGCTAACCAGTCGCACTATACAGGTATGGCAGGGCTTCCTGCCTTACGTCAGGCAGCTGCGGAGTTTGTTAAGGAAAAATACAATCTTACTTATAACCCAGATAATGAAATTTTGGTGACTATTGGAGCTACAGAAGCCCTTTCTGCAACATTGACTGCTATTTTGGAGCCAGGAGATACGATTCTTTTACCTGCACCAGCCTATCCTGGATATGAGCCGATTGCAAATCTAGTTGGTGCTGAAATTGTCGAAATTGATACAACAGCTAATGATTTTGTTTTGACTCCGGAGATGTTAGAAAAGGCAATTTTGGAGCAGGGAGATAAGCTTAAAGCCGTTTTGCTTAACTACCCAACCAACCCAACCGGTGTGACCTACTCACGTCAACAGATTAAAGATCTGGCTGAAGTTCTGAAAAAATACGATATTTTTGTTGTTAGTGATGAAGTCTACTCTGAGCTAACTTATGTGGATCACCATGTATCTATTGCTGAGTATTTGCCGGAACAAACGATTTTGATTAATGGTTTGTCTAAATCTCATGCGATGACAGGGTGGCGTATTGGTTTGATTTTCGCACCTGCAGTCTTGACGGCTCAGTTGATTAAGAGTCACCAATATTTGGTAACAGCTGCAGCAACAATGGCACAATTTGCAGCTATTGAAGCCTTATCTGCTGGTAAGGATGATGCCCAACCAATGAAAGTTGAGTACTTGAAGCGTCGTGATTATATTCTTGAAAAAATGACTGAACTTGGTTTCAGAATTATTAAACCTGATGGTGCTTTCTACATCTTTGCTAAGATTCCAGAAGGGTATACTCAAGACTCCTTTAAGTTCTGCCAAGACTTTGCTCGTGAAAAAGCTATTGCGATTATCCCAGGGGTCGCTTTTGGGAAGTATGGCGAAGGCTTTGTTCGCTTGTCGTATGCGGCTAGCATGGGTACTATTGAAACAGCTATGACTCGTTTGAAAGAGTTTATGGAAGAACATGCAGAAGCTTGAGAGTAGAGGGCTTGTCCTCTTCAATCGTAATTATCGTGAGAATGATAAACTAGTTAAAATTTTTACCGAGCAAGCTGGTAAACGGATGTTTTTTGTTAGAGGTGGTGGGGCAGGTAAATTAAGTGCTGTCATTCAACCTTTGACCATCGCTGAATTCATGATGACTGTAAATGATGAAGGTCTATCTTTCATAGAAGATTATAGCCAGGCACAATCCTTCAAGGAAATTACAAGCGATATTTTCAAGCTGTCTTATGCGACATATTTGGCTGCATTGACAGATGCTACTATTGCTGATGGTGTGACAGATGCGCAATTATTTGTATTCTTGGAGAAGACGCTTGAATTAATGGAAGAAGGCTTGGATCATGAAATATTGACTAATATCTTTGAGATTCAGGTTTTAGACCGTTTCGGCGTACGCTTGAATTTTCACGAGTGTGTCTTTTGTCATCGTGTAGGCCTTCCTTTTGATTTCTCGTTTAAGTTCTCGGGGCTACTTTGTCCAAATCACTATGCAGAGGATGAAAGGCGTAGTCACTTGGACCCTAATGTGCCTTATCTTTTAGATCGTTTTCAGGGGCTTTCCTTTGAAGAATTGAGAAGCATATCTGTTAAGGATGACATGAAACGAAAGCTACGATACTTTATCGATGACCTCTATGATAATTATGTTGGAATACATCTTAAAAGTAAGAAGTTTATTGATAATCTAAATTCTTGGGGCCATATTATGAATAAAGAAGATAGTGCTGACTAGACATTATCTTCTTTTTGTTTCACGTGAAACAGGAAAGTAATGGTTTTCAGTCTCAGGGGTTAAAATGCAGGTCAGTTCGTGCTATAATAATAAGATAATAAGCTGAAAGACTCTGCTAGAAACAGTGAACTAGTCTATTTTAGTTACCTAATATTTTATTGAAAGAAATCTGAGTTTGTTTTTTATGGCAGAGGACGAGAGGGAGAATGCTATGCATGTAATTGCAGTAGATGCTATGGGTGGCGATAATGCGCCACAAGCAATTGTAGAGGGAGTCAACCAAGCTATAGCAGATTTCAAAGATATTGAAATCCAGCTTTATGGTGATGAAGCTAAAATCAAGACTTATTTGACAGCGAATGAACGTGTGAGCATTGTGCATACTGATGAAAAGATAAATTCGGATGATGAGCCAGCTAAAGCTATTCGCAAGAAGAAAAAAGCTTCAATGGTCTTAGGTGCACAAGCTGTTAAGGAGAAAAAAGCAGGTGCCGTGATTTCTGCGGGAAATACAGGTGCCCTTCTTGCCGCAGGTCTCTTCGTGGTCGGACGTATTAAGGGAGTTGAGCGTCCAGGTCTTATGTCAACAATGCCAAGTTTTACTGGTCAACCCTTTGATATGCTTGATTTAGGTGCAAATGCGGAAAATACAGCTAGTCATTTGCATCAATATGCTATTTTAGGATCTTTCTATGCTAAAAATGTGCGTGGCATTGCCAACCCTCGTGTAGGTCTCCTTAATAATGGGACTGAGGAAACAAAGGGGGATAGTCTTCGTAAGGAGGCTTTTGAACTCCTATCTAAGGAGGCAAGTATTAACTTTGTTGGTAATGTTGAGGCACGTGAAATTATGTCAGGAGCTGCTGATGTAGTAGTCGCTGATGGTTTCACAGGAAATGCAGTTCTTAAGGCAATTGAAGGAACGGGACTTGGTGCCATGAAGACTCTTAAGTCAGCTATCATGAATGGTGGTCTTAAAGCTAAGTTAGGTGCCTTCCTATTGAAGGATAGTCTAAAAGGTATGAAAGAGACTATGGATTACTCTAGCGCCGGAGGTGCGGTTCTCTTTGGTCTTAAAGCTCCTGTAGTAAAATGTCATGGATCTAGTGATGCTAAGGCAGTTTACTACACCATTAAGCAGGTTCGTACGATGCTTGATACTAAGGTTGTTGAGCAGCTAGTTGAAGCCTTTAGTCCGAAAGAGGAGGCTAACTGATGAGTAGAGTAGAAATTCTTCAGAAAATGCAGCTCGTTATTCAAGAGCAGATGGGTAAAGAGGACATTGTTTTAACCGAATCTACCAAATTAGATGACTTAGGTGTGGACTCCATAGAGCTTATGGAATTCATTATTAATTTGGAGGATGAGTTCGACCTTGAGATTTCCGATGATACTATTGACCATATGGTTAAGGTAGCTGATTTGTTGGACTATTTGTCTGAGGAATTGAATAAAGAATAAGAAAGCTAGACATAATAATTGTGTACTATACGATTGTTATTTTGTTGGAGTGAGGCAAGAAACTAAATGTTATATGGATTTAGTTCTGTCACACTCCTTTTTTCTATACATTATTTATTAAGAAACTCTAAAAAAGAACTAAAATACGAACGTTATTTTTTTACTCAAGTAATAAAGTTTGCTATATGTTGGTTTTTGGATTTTGGTGTGGTATAATTAAGACGAATAAACTTGAAAGGCGAACAATTCCATGTCAAACCAACTGATTTATACTGGGAAAGCTAAAGATATTTATAGTACAGAAGACGAAAATGTGATTAAGTCGGTCTATAAGGACCAGGCAACCATGCTTAATGGTGCTCGTAAGGAGACTATTAAAGGAAAAGGTGTGCTAAATAATCAGATTTCGTCTCTTATTTTTGAAAAATTGAATGCTGCGGGTGTAGCTACTCACTTTATCGAACGTATTTCTGACACAGAACAACTCAACAAGAAAGTGAAAATCATTCCTTTGGAGGTTGTTCTTCGTAACGTGACTGCGGGTTCTTTTTCTAAACGTTTTGGCGTGGAAGAAGGTTTGGACTTGAAAACTCCTATCGTTGAATTTTACTATAAGAACGATGATTTGGATGACCCATTCATCAATGACGAGCATGTGAAGTTTTTGGATATTGCCAATGATGAACAAATTGCTTATATCAAGGAAGAAACGCGTCGTATCAATGAATTGCTGAAAGATTGGTTTGCACAAATTGGTCTTCGTTTGATTGACTTCAAATTGGAATTCGGTTTTGATAAGGATGGCAAAATTATCTTGGCAGATGAATTTTCACCAGATAACTGCCGCCTTTGGGATGCTGAAGGGCACCATATGGACAAGGATGTCTTCCGTCGTGATCTTGGTAGCTTGACAGATGTTTATGAAGTTGTATTGGAAAAATTACAAGGATTGAAGTAGCCTTTTACAAATAGAATACTTGGTCTTCACTACAATCTTTAAGTAGAAATAGATAAAGGAAATAAAATGGATAAACGTATTTTCGTTGAGAAAAAAGCTGATTTTCGTGTGAAATCTCACTCTTTAGTAAAAGAATTAAAGCATAATCTTCAGTTGAAAACTTTGAATGATCTTCGTATTGTTCAAGTTTACGATGTATTTAATTTGGCAGAGAACTTGTTTGCGCGTGCGGAAAAACACATCTTCTCTGAGCAAGTGACCGATACTGTTTTGGATGAAGCTGCGGTTAAGGCTGATCTTGAGAAGTATGCTTTCTTTGCTATCGAAAGTTTGCCTGGTCAATTTGACCAACGTGCGGCATCTTCACAGGAAGCTTTGCTTTTGCTTGGTAGTTCAAATGATGTAACGGTGAACACAGCGCAACTTTACTTGGTTAACAAGGATATTGATGCGAATGAGTTGGAAGCTGTCAAAAACTACCTCTTGAACCCAGTGGATTCTCGTTTCAAAGACATCACTGTTGGCATTGCTAAACAGGATTTCTCTGAGTCTGACAAGACCATTCCAAGTTTGGATTTCTTTGAAACTTATACAGCAGAAGATTTTGCACAGTATAAGGCAGAGCAAGGATTGGCCATGGAAGTGGATGACCTTCTGTTCATTCAAGATTACTTCAAGTCTATTGGTCGTGTACCAACTGAGACTGAACTTAAGGTGTTGGATACTTACTGGTCTGACCACTGTCGTCACACAACTTTCGAGACTGAGTTGAAAAACATCGACTTCTCAGCTTCTAAATTCCAAAAACAATTGCAAGCGACTTATGACAAGTATATTGCCATGCGTGATGAGTTGGGACGTACCGAAAAACCTCAAACCTTGATGGATATGGCGACTATTTTTGGTCGTTATGAGCGTGCCAATGGTCGTTTGGACGACATGGAAGTGTCTGATGAAATCAATGCCTGCTCTGTTGAAATTGAAGTGGATGTCAATGGTGTGAAAGAGCCATGGCTTCTCATGTTCAAGAACGAAACCCACAACCACCCAACGGAGATCGAACCATTTGGTGGGGCTGCTACTTGTATCGGTGGGGCCATTCGTGACCCATTGTCAGGTCGTTCATATGTTTACCAAGCCATGCGTATCTCAGGTGCTGGTGATATTACAACACCAATTGCTGAAACTCGTGCTGGTAAATTGCCACAACAAGTGATTTCTAAAACAGCGGCTCACGGTTATTCTTCATACGGTAACCAAATTGGTCTTGCAACAACCTATGTTCGTGAATACTTCCACCCAGGTTTCGTTGCTAAGCGTATGGAGCTAGGTGCCGTTGTCGGTGCGGCTCCTAAGGAAAATGTTGTCCGTGAAAAACCTGAAGCAGGTGATGTGATTATCTTGCTCGGAGGTAAGACTGGACGTGATGGTGTCGGTGGTGCGACAGGTTCTTCTAAAGTTCAAACGGTTGAATCTGTTGAAACAGCTGGTGCTGAGGTTCAAAAAGGGAATGCCATCGAAGAACGTAAGATTCAACGTCTTTTCCGTAATGGGGATGTGACTCGTCTGATCAAGAAATCAAATGACTTTGGTGCTGGTGGTGTCTGTGTGGCTATCGGTGAATTGGCAGATGGTCTTGAAATTGATCTAGACAAAGTGCCATTGAAATACCAAGGTTTGAACGGTACAGAAATTGCCATCTCTGAATCTCAAGAACGTATGGCCGTAGTGGTTCGTCCAGAAGATGTAGATGCCTTCGTTGCTGAATGTAACAAAGAAAATATTGATGCTGTTGTTGTTGCGACAGTGACTGAAAAACCAAATCTTGTCATGCACTGGAATGGTGAAACCATCGTTGATTTGGAACGTCGTTTCCTTGATACAAACGGTGTACGTGTGGTTGTAGATGCTAAGGTGGTTGACAAGGATGTCAAGCTTCCAGAAGAACGTCAAACATCTGCTGAAACCCTTGAAGCTGATACTCTTGAAGTCTTGGCTGACCTTAACCATGCCAGTCAAAAAGGTTTACAAACCATCTTTGATAGTTCAGTTGGTCGTTCAACAGTCAATCATCCACTCGGTGGTCGCTACCAAATCACACCAACGGAAGCTTCTGTACAGAAATTGCCAGTCCAACATGGCGTGACAACAACTGCTTCTGTTATGGCGCAAGGATTCAACCCTTATGTAGCAGAATGGTCTCCATATCATGGCGCTGCCTATGCAGTAATCGAAGCAACAGCTCGTTTGGTTGCTGCTGGTGCAAACTGGTCTAAGGCTCGTTTCTCTTATCAAGAATATTTCGAGCGTATGGATAAACAAGCAGAGCGCTTTGGTCAACCAGTATCAGCTCTCCTTGGATCAATCGAAGCTCAGATTCAACTTGGTTTGCCATCTATCGGTGGTAAAGACTCTATGTCTGGTACCTTTGAAGAATTGACAGTACCACCAACCTTGGTTGCTTTTGGGGTAACAACTGCAGATAGCCGTAAGGTTCTTTCTCCAGAATTCAAAGCTGCGGGTGAAAATATTTACTACATTCCTGGTCAAGCTTTGGCACAAGAAATTGACTTCGATCTTATCAAGTCTAACTTTGCTAAGTTTGAAGCCATCCAAGCTGACCATAAAGTCACATCTGCATCAGCTGTCAAATATGGTGGTGTGGTTGAAGCACTTGCCCTTGCAACATTTGGTAACCATATTGGTGCCACTGTAACCCTTGAAAATATTGAGACTGCCTTGACAGCTCAATTGGGTGGATTCGTCTTCACATCTCCGGAAGAGATTTCAGGTGTTGCCAAGATTGGACAAACAGCAGCTGACTTTACACTTACTGTCAATGGTGTAACGCTTGATGGACACAAACTTGACAGTGCCTTCCAAGGTAAATTGGAAGAGGTTTACCCAACGGAATTTGCACAAGCAACTGAGTTGGAAGAAGTACCAGCTGTGGCATCAGATGCTGTGATTAAAGCTAAAGAAACAGTTGAGACACCAGTGGTTTACATTCCAGTATTCCCAGGTACTAACTCTGAGTACGATTCAGCTAAGGCCTTTGAAAAAGAAGGTGCAAAAGTTAACTTGGTACCATTTGTAACACTTAATGAAGAAGCTATTGTCAAGTCTGTTGACATCATGGTTGACAATATCGAAAAAGCTAACATTATCTTCTTTGCAGGTGGCTTCTCAGCAGCGGATGAACCAGATGGATCAGCTAAATTTATCGTTAACATCTTGCTCAATGAAAAAGTACGTGCAGCTATTGATAGCTTCATCGAACGTGGTGGTTTGATTATTGGTATCTGTAACGGATTCCAAGCCCTTGTTAAATCAGGTCTTCTTCCATACGGTAACTTTGAAGATGCAAGCAGCACGAGTCCAACACTCTTCTACAATGATGCCAACCAACACGTGGCTAAGATGGTTGAAACACGTATTGCCAACACGAACTCACCATGGCTTGCTGGAGTAGAAGTTGGTGACATCCATGCCATCCCAGTATCACACGGTGAAGGTAAATTTGTCGTGACAGCTGAGGAATTTGCAGAGCTTCGTGACAATGGTCAAATCTTTACCCAATATGTTGACTTCGAAGGTAAACCAAGCATGGATTCTAAATACAATCCTAACGGATCTGTCAATGCAATCGAAGGTATCACAAGCAAGAACGGTCAAATTATTGGTAAGATGGGTCACTCAGAACGTTTCGAAGAGGGTCTCTTCCAAAATATTCCAGGAAATAAAGACCAACACCTCTTTGCGTCAGCGGTTAAATACTTTACTGGAAAATAATAGAGTGTCAAGTGCACTCAGTAATGATATTTTTCAATGTAGCAGTAGTTTTAAAGAGCTTGAAAACTTAAGTTCACATTAGTGGAATGAGAGTCGAGGAACCGTTTTTCGTTTGCATAACATTAGGGAAATATCAAAAATAAAAGGTATAAAAAATGACATACGAAGTTAAATCTCTTAATGAAGAATGTGGTGTTTTTGGTATCTGGGGTCACCCGGATGCTGCCAAATTAACTTATTTCGGACTTCACAGTCTCCAACACCGTGGTCAAGAGGGAGCAGGGATTCTCTCAAATGATGCGGGTCAATTGAAGCGTCATCGTGATATGGGGCTTCTCTCAGAAGTTTTCCGTGATCCAGCCAACTTGGACAAGCTAACTGGAACGGCTGCTATCGGTCATGTTCGTTATGCGACTGCTGGTGAAGCTTCTGTAGATAATATTCAACCTTTCTTGTTTAAGTTTTATGACAATCAGTTTGGACTTGCCCACAACGGGAACTTGACCAATGCAGAGTCACTTAGACGTGAGTTGGAAAAAAATGGGGCAATCTTTAACTCAACATCTGACTCAGAAATTTTGGCTCACTTGATTCGTCGTAGCCACAACCCATCCTTTATGGGCAAGGTGAAAGAAGCCTTGAACACTGTTAAAGGTGGATTTGCTTACCTCCTCATGCTTGAGGACAAGCTAATTGCGGCCTTGGATCCAAATGGTTTCCGTCCCCTTTCTATTGGTAAGATGGCCAATGGAGCTATTGTGGTTTCATCTGAAACCTGTGCCTTTGAAGTGGTTGGAGCAGAGTGGATTCGCGATGTAAATCCAGGTGAGGTTGTTATCATCGATGATAATGGCATCACTTACGATACCTATACAACGGATACGCAATTGGCTGTTTGTTCGATGGAGTATATCTACTTTGCCCGTCCTGATTCAAATATCCAAGGGGTCAATGTCCATACAGCTCGTAAACGTATGGGTGCTCAATTGGCACGTGAGTTCAAACATGAAGCAGATATTGTCGTTGGTGTGCCTAATTCATCACTTAGCGCAGCCATGGGATTTGCGGAAGAATCAGGCTTGCCAAATGAAATGGGCTTGATTAAAAACCAATACACCCAACGTACCTTTATCCAACCAACACAAGAATTGCGTGAGCAAGGGGTTCGTATGAAGCTCTCTGCCGTATCAGGTGTTGTTAAAGGAAAACGTGTGGTTATGATTGACGACTCTATTGTACGTGGGACAACATCACGTCGTATCGTTAATTTGCTAAAAGAAGCAGGAGCAACAGAGGTCCACGTAGCAATCGGTAGCCCAGCCCTTGCCTACCCATGTTTCTACGGTATCGATATTCAAACACGTAAGGAATTGATTGCGGCCAATCATACAGTTGAGGAAACACGCGAAATCATTGGAGCGGATAGCTTGACTTACTTGTCTATTGATGGATTGATTGATTCTATTGGAATTGACACAGATGCACCAAACGGTGGCCTTTGTGTGGCTTACTTTGATGGTAAATATCCAACACCATTGTATGACTACGAAGAACGCTATTTGGAAAGTTTGAAAGAACACACTTCTTTCTATTAAGAGCAGTGCAGAAGAAAAAAGAGGAAAAAATTATGTCTAAAAATGCTTACGCTCCACGTCTCACTACTGACTAAAAGCTAAAGCATTTGTCAGTAGACGCTTTGCCCTATGGAGTCAAAGCTGGAGACCTGACTAGTATTTTTCTCGAAAAAAGAAAAGGAATAAACAAATGACAAATAAAAATGCGTATGCCCAATCGGGTGTGGACGTTGAAGCAGGTTATGAAGTTGTTGAACGTATCAAAAAACATGTTGCCCGTACAGAGCGTGCAGGTGTCATGGGAGCTCTCGGTGGCTTCGGTGGTATGTTTGACCTTTCAAAAACAGGTGTCAAAGAGCCCGTTTTGATTTCAGGTACAGATGGTGTCGGTACTAAACTCATGCTTGCTATCAAGTACGATAAACACGATACTATCGGTCAAGACTGTGTGGCTATGTGTGTTAACGATATTATCGCTGCAGGTGCTGAGCCCCTTTACTTCCTTGACTACGTAGCAACTGGTAAAAATGAACCAGCTAAATTGGAACAGGTCGTTGCTGGTGTGGCTGAAGGTTGTGTGCAGGCTGGTGCCGCCCTCATCGGTGGTGAAACTGCTGAAATGCCTGGTATGTACGGTGAAGACGACTATGACTTGGCTGGTTTCGCAGTAGGTATCGCTGAAAAATCACAAATCATTGACGGTTCAAAAGTGGCTGAAGGTGATGTGCTTCTTGGACTTGCCTCAAGCGGTATCCACTCAAACGGTTACTCACTCGTGCGTCGTGTCTTTGCGGATTACACAGGTGAAGAAGTTCTCCCAGAACTTGAAGGCAAAAAACTTAAAGACGTTCTTCTTGAACCAACTCGTATCTACGTCAAAGCGGCTTTGCCACTCATCAAAGAAGAATTGGTGAATGGAATTGCCCACATCACAGGTGGTGGTTTCATCGAAAATGTGCCACGTATGTTCTCAGATGACTTGGCTGCTGAAATTGACGAAAGCAAAGTGCCAGTTCTTCCAATTTTCAAAGCTCTTGAAAAATATGGTGAAATCAAACACGAAGAAATGTTTGAAATCTTCAACATGGGTATTGGTCTCATGCTTGCGGTTAAACCGGAAAATGTGGAACGTGTCAAAGAACTTCTTGACGAACCTGTTTATGAAATCGGTCGTATTGTGAAGAAAGATGGCGCTAGTGTGGTGATTAAATAATGGTGCTATCACCATTTTGTACGGAGAAATTGTAGAAAGGAGTGTTTGGTTAGTAAGCCTAACTGAACACGGGACTCATTTTCTAGGAAAAAAGAGAAATCATTTTGTGTGCAAGCACCCAGCAATGATTTCCTATTTTTCTACGAAACTGTTCGGCTAGCCGAAACGTCCCTTTGTATCGAATATGAAGATTGCTGTTTTTGCCTCTGGCAACGGCTCAAACTTTCAGGTGATTGCGGAACAATTTCCAGTAGAATTTGTTTTTTCAGATCACCGTAATGCCTATGTCTTGGAACGTGCCAAGAATCTTAATGTGGTTAGCCATGCCTTTGAACTCAAGGAATTTGACAATAAAGCGTCTTATGAAGAAGCTATCGTCAAACTCTTGGATGATCACCAGATTGATTTGGTTTGTTTGGCCGGTTATATGAAAATCGTCGGCCCAACCTTGCTAGCAGCTTACGAAGGCCGTATTATCAATATTCACCCGGCTTATCTCCCTGAATTTCCAGGGGCTCATGGTATTGAGGATGCTTGGAATGCTGGCGTGGATCAGTCTGGTGTGACCATTCACTGGGTGGATTCTGGCGTTGATACCGGAAAGGTCATCAAACAAGTCCGTGTGCCACGCCTTGAAGGTGATACCCTTGATACTTTCGAAACTCGCATCCACGAAGCAGAGTACAAACTCTATCCAGAAGTGTTGGATAGTTTGGGTGTAGCGAGAAAATAAGAAAGTGCTAGAGCTGAAAGAAAATTTTCGACTGTAGCAGATAAAGAACTTTTTTAAAAAAGGAAAAGAAAGAAAATGACTAAACGAGCACTTATTTCAGTCTCAGACAAAGCGGGCATCGTTGAATTTGCCCAAGAACTCAAAAAACTCGGTTGGGACATCATCTCAACAGGTGGTACCAAGGTTGCCCTTGACAATGCTGGGGTAGACACTATCGCCATTGACGATGTGACTGGTTTCCCAGAAATGATGGACGGACGTGTGAAGACTCTCCACCCAAATATCCACGGTGGTCTCCTCGCTCGTCGTGACCTCGATAGCCACCTTCAAGCGGCTAAGGACAATAATATCGAATTGATTGACCTTGTTGTGGTAAACCTTTATCCATTCAAGGAAACCATTCTCAAACCAGACGTAACTTACGCTGACGCAGTTGAAAACATCGATATCGGTGGTCCATCAATGCTTCGTTCAGCAGCTAAAAACCATGCTAGCGTGACAGTTGTTGTAGACCCTGCTGACTATGCTGTTGTTCTTGATGAATTGTCAGCAAACGGCGAAACAAGCTACGAAACTCGCCAACGTTTGGCAGCGAAAGTATACCGTCACACAGCTTCATACGACGCTTTGATTGCAGAATACTTCACAGCTCAAGTGGGTGAAACAAAACCTGAAAAACTCACTTTGACTTATGACCTCAAGCAACCAATGCGTTATGGTGAAAACCCGCAACAAGACGCAGACTTCTACCAAAAAGGTTTGCCAACGGCTTACTCAATTGCTTCAGCTAAACAGCTTAACGGTAAAGAATTGTCATTCAACAATATCCGTGATGCTGATGCTGCTATCCGTATCATCCGTGATTTCAAAGACCGTCCAACAGTTGTGGCTCTCAAACACATGAACCCATGTGGTATCGGTCAAGCTGATGACATTGAAACAGCTTGGGACTACGCTTATGAAGCTGACCCAGTGTCAATCTTTGGTGGTATTGTAGTCCTCAACCGTGAAGTTGAGGCTGCGACAGCTAAGAAAATGCACGGTGTCTTCCTTGAAATCATCATTGCACCAAGCTACACAGACGAAGCTCTTGAAATCTTGACAACCAAGAAGAAAAACTTGCGTATCCTTGAGTTGCCATTTGACGCTCAAGATGCTAGCGAAGTGGAAGCAGAATACACTGGTGTTGTTGGTGGTCTCCTCGTTCAAAACCAAGACGTTGTTAAAGAAAGTCCAGCTGACTGGCAAGTGGTTACCAAACGCCAACCAACTGAGACAGAAGCGACAGCTCTTGAGTTTGCTTGGAAAGCTATCAAGTACGTCAAATCAAATGGTATCATCGTGACTAACGACCACATGACACTTGGTGTTGGCCCTGGTCAAACTAACCGTGTGGCTTCAGTCCGTATCGCCATTGAGCAAGCTAAAGACCGTCTTGATGGTGCTGTTCTTGCTTCAGATGCCTTCTTCCCATTTGCAGATAACGTGGAAGAAATCGCTAAAGCAGGTATTAAAGCTATCATCCAACCAGGTGGCTCAGTCCGTGACCAAGAGTCAATAGAAGCGGCTGATAAACATGGTTTGACAATGATCTTTACAGGCGTTCGTCACTTCCGTCATTAAGGAGATATGATTGTCAAACAATAGTCAACTTTTAAAATCTTACTTTACTACTATTTTTCACAAGTTAGTACATTCGCTAAAAAAATTATTTAATACGAATAGATATAAAAATTGGATAAGCAATCTGGATAATGCAGCGTTAGATTGTGAATTTAAAAAGGTAGAAAGTCGTAATAAGGTTATGAATAGTTTGGATGGTAAGTGGATTTTTACCATCCCATTGGCTATCTTGAGTCATTGGTGTGTATTTGTAAAAAAAGTGAGTGATAAAGATATCAATTCTTCCAAAGCAATAAATCTTGTCTTTGGTTCTCTTACTTTTTATATATCATTAATTCTTATTATAGTAATACCTATCCTTATCTACAAAAGAGTAATTAGTTTAAAGTTTGTTTTGTTAAAAAGTGAATCAGAGCAGAGGAATAGTGATAATGGGTGAAATTAAGGAATTTTTTAAAGAAATCTGGCGCGAGATTCCAATTCAAATTTTAGCTATGGTTGGCTATTCATTGTTGGTAGTACTATATCTTATCAATCTAAATAAGTTTAATCATCAGTTGGAGAGTATCGGAGGCAATGGAGAGATTGCTCAAAGTGTAAATGTTATGCTTTATGATGGTGGACGAGCTTGGAAATATTTATCATTGGCTGTTGTATTAGCTGCATTAGCTACCTTGTTAGTTTGGTTCATAATAACACACTTTAGATATGTAAGTGGCTATTCTATGCTAGCATTTATTTTCTTTTTAGTTCTACTTCTCATATATGTGTGCCTTATTATAATATTTATAAACAATCCGATACTTAGAGCCGCAATAATTGTAATATTTTGTGGTGGAATTCTCATATCTGTTTTGAAGTAAGTAAAGATATGTTGATAGACTTATTTGAACATTAAGTTTCCTTTAAGCTACCCAAACTATACTAATACCATCCTAAAAAACTTTTCTTTTTCATAAATCTCCTAAGAGCTCAGCATCCGCTGGGCTTTTTTATTATGTGACTTTAAGTCCGTTTCGCTCCGAAGGTGCGAAACAGATAAACCACCCGCTATGCGGGTGCGCATCGAAGG
>NZ_JACLQM010000024.1:0-19821 GCF_016648655.1 Streptococcus sp. 17.1 | reverse complement strand
CTCCCTGAAACAGGTGATGATGCGTCTATGGCAGCTATGGCTCTCGGAGGAATCCTTGCGGCAGCTGGACTTGGTTTGGCAGGAAAACGCAAAAAAGAAGACTAAATAGTGATTAGGTACACATCTAATTGAGTTAGTTAGACTATTTCAGTTTTCGAAAGAGAGATTCATCCCGAAAGGGGTGGGTCTTTTTGATTTGTAATGAGAGGATTTTGGTAGCTGATATGTCTTGATGAGAGCTTTTTAAATTTTGGTAAAATTAGAAGTCAAAATTTTGGGAAGATTTATATCCTTTATCATAAAAAAGAGTTATTTTGAATTCTCAAGCAATTATTTCAACTAAAGAAATGTTTAAGGCAATATATACAATACTGATGGATTAGATAATTCTTCGTATTTTAGTAGACTTCATTACTTATTATATTTAGATGAAGTTAAGGTTATCCCTAATCCCACTTAAATCTAAGACTGATTAGTGTTTACAGTTAAAATTAGATAGTTAACATCAAAAAATAGGGAGAATAGTTAGGAAAAGAAATAGATCTTTATAAATAAATAGAAAATATCGGGTAAAAACATGGTGGATTCCGTATTTTTATAAGACTAACTTTGGTAATTTATAATATAAGAAGAGTTAAAAATGATAATAGGGAAGTCTTACTTTTAAAGGGTTTTTACGTTTAAAAGTTGTTTCAATCCTTACTTCTATTTGAAATTTACTTATTTAAGAAAGCCAATTATTAGAAAAATGAACGTTAAAAGTGAATTCAAGATGGCTTTTAAAGAAGAAAATTAATATCAAAATATTAGAAAAAACGATTTTATGATAAATAACAGTAAGCGTTTTAAACGCTTATAATACAAGTGTTTTAACGTAAGACTGCTTTTTGTAAGAGTTTGGATTTAACAATTGTCAGATAACTAAAGTTTTTTTAGAAAAGATAGATTAATCACTTGACTCTAAATTGTCAGAATGTTAGAATGAGAATGAATCATGGATATGAGGGGAATTAACTTGTAGTCATGTATCTATAACTAACTATTTTTTTAAGAGGGAGACTTAAACATGAAAGACATTTTCAATAGACGTCAACGATTTTCATTGCGTAAATATTCGTTTGGTGTCGCTTCAGTCTTGCTAGGAACGGCACTCTTTGCCGCTCATACTGCACAGGCCGATGAAGTAACAGCGCCTGACGCTTCTTCATCAAACCCTGATTCATCAGTTGAGGGGGAAAGTTCATCAAACCTGATTGAGACATCTACAGCATCTACAGCTCAAGCAGATCCTACTGCAGCTGTATCTTCAACTGAGGCAACTGCGTCAACATTTAACTTGACGCCAGAAGCTTCAACAACAGATAAGGCTGCCGCAGGGACAACTGACAAACAAGCTACAGAAACTGCAAAATCTCAAGCTGCTAAACCAGCTTCGGAAGCAGCAAAACCAACTGAAAAGGCTGCTACAGAAACAGCTAAGCCAGCTACAGCAGCATCAACAAATGCAGCTAGCAACAAGGTTGAAACAACAGCTTCAGCGACAGCCGCTGCAGCAACTCCAGCTGCAACAGCGGCTAATCGTACTGCAGCAACAGCAGCTCCAGTAGCTGAAGAAACAGCAGCAGCCGAAACTGCGGCAGCAACTACAAGTCTTAACACACGTGGTTCTGCGCGTTTTTATTCTGTAGGATCAGCAGCAGTTCGTAGTGCAACGCTTGACCGTGCAGCAACTGATTTGACGAATGCTGGCGCTTTGGCAACAAGAAGCAGCCGTCGTAATCGTCGTGCCGCTACAGACCACAATAACGAGCCGGTTGCTGTAGCAACTTTCCTAAAAGACGGTGAAGTTGCTACACCTGAGATGACGGATCCAAATGGTGCAAGTGTTCGTTCACAAACAGTACCATCAGGATATGCTGCTAAAGAAGGCGATGTCTACACCTATAGTATCGTAGACCTAACCCGCTTCAATGAACGTTACAATACAAGCTACTATGTACGTGCTTACAAGAGATTTGATGCTTCAACAGATACGACTGTTGAATTGATCAACAAAAATACTGGTGCTGTAGTTGAAACAAGAACAATTACTGCGTCTAGTGGTATTCAAAAATTCACGACTACTCAATCTGCTTCTAAAGGTGAATTAACTTTCCAAGTAGATTATGATAAAGGTTTAGGAGCTGGACCTGGTAAAACGGACCAACCATTTATTCAATTTGGTTATGAAGTTGGGGCAAGTATCCAAGCTTTAGTAGCTCCAGGACATAACCTTACTACTGAAGAACAAAAATTATATGATGCAGTTTATGCTGCTCGTACATCAACAGATATTATCAACGTTGTAGAACCAGCATATAACGGTCGTACGATTACAGATACTAATGCCAAGATTCCAGTATCAGTTAATAAAACAACTTACTATAAAGTAGTTGATAAAAACAATCCAACATTTAAGGCGAATAAAACTGATGTAACTGTTCAAGATTATAAAGCAAATGGTAATGAAGTAGACTTAGCTTCATACACTCTTAAAGCTATGGAAGGTCAAAACTTCACAGCATCTGGAGAGCGCCAATTTGATGGATACAAACTTTATCAAGCAGCTGAAGCAAATGATCAGTCAGGATATGTGAGTCGTCCTTATACTGTTGGAACGAAATTCATGGACGCTGAGCGTGCAGGAATTAAACGTATTAAAGAAATCGTGGGTGAAGATGGAACTGTAGTTGTTCGTGTTTATCTTCTAGATCCAAAACAACAAAGCAAGCGTTCTGATGGTACATTGAGCACTGATGGCTACATGTTGCTAGCAGAAACGAAACCAATTAAACCAGGTGATTACAACAAACAAGAATTAGCTGTTAAGAAATCACCTCTTAATACAATTGCTTTCACTGATAGTAAAGGTGTAACCTATGCAAATGGTAAAGAAGTTCCATTTGACTTCCAAAAAGCTGCTGGATATACACCATATAAAACTGTATTCGTACCATTCTTAGGAGACAATATTGGTCACCTTTCTCCAAATGAACAATTGGTTCGTGGAGTAAATGGTATCGGTACCAACGTTGACTTGCTTAACTCTTTGACACCGTATAAACAACCTGTTTATTACTATGTCAAACAAGAACCTGTAACAGTTACACCAGAAGTTGAAAAACAATTGGAAGGACGTGTACTTGTTGATGGTGAATTCAGCTTCAAGATTAAAGAAGTCAATGAAAACAAATCACTTCCGTCATATGAAGAAACTGTTACTAATAAAAACGGTAAAGCTACATTTAGTAACTTAACTTTCAATAAAGTTGGTACTTACATCTACACAATCACTGAGGTTAAAGGGGCAGATACAAACGTCGATTACGATGGTATGACAGTTAAGATGACTGTTACTGTAACTGAAAACTCTAAAGGTGATTTGCAAGCTTCTGTTAAATACAGTGGTACTGGTGGATTTGCTTCAAGTGCAGATGATAAAGTCTTCAACAACTACGTTGTAGCTCCAGTTAAAACTAAGTTTGACTTTAGCAAGGCTCTCGCAGGTCGTGAGTTGAAAGCCGGTGAATTTAGCTTCGTATTGAAAGATTCAACTGGTAAAGTTCTTCAAACTAAGAAAAATACTAAAGAAGGTGTTGTAGCCTTTGATGATTTGACCTTTGACAATACTCAAGTTGGTACTCACAAGTACACTGTAGAAGAAGTTATCCCAGAAAACAAAGAAGCTGGTATGACTTACGATACAATGAAGGCTGAAGTAACAATCACTGTTACTAAGGAAGGTCACGTTCTTAAAGCAACAAATACTCTTCCAGCAGATACAGAGTTCAACAATACATTCACACCAGGTGCGATTAAAGTTAACCTTGAATTTGATAAATCACTTTCAAACGGTACTTTGAACGCAGGTGACTTTAGCTTCACATTGACTGGTGATAACAATGTTAACGAAACTGTAACTAACAAAGCTAACGGTAAGATTAACTTCAGCGAATTGTCATTCGACCGTGAAGGTGTCTACAACTACACTGTTAAAGAAGTGAAGGGCAACAATGCCGATGTAGACTACGATGAAATGACTATCGCAGTTAAAGTAACAGTTACTAAAGATGCCGCTACAGGTCTTTTGGTTGCTAAGACTGAAATGACTTCAACAGGTGGTGAAGCAACTGGTACTGATGACAAGATCTTCAACAACCACGTTGTAGCTCCTGTAACTGCACAATTTGACTTCAGCAAAGCTCTTGCAGGTCGTGACTTGAAAGCTGGCGAATTTAGCTTTGTATTGAAAGACAAAGATGGTAAAGTCCTTCAAACAAAACAAAATGATGCCAACGGTAAAGTTAAATTTGACGCATTGACATTTACAAATGCTCAAGTTGGTGACCACAAGTACACTGTAGAAGAAGTTCAAGGAACTGAAGCAGGTATGACTTATGACCCAATGAAAGCTAACGTAACAGTTACTGTTACTAAGTCAGGTCATGCGCTTACTGCTGTTGCAACTCTTCCAACTGATAAAGAGTTCAACAATACCTTCACATCAGCTCCTACTCAAGCTCAATTCAAGTTCACTAAACGTCTTGAAGGTAAAGCACTTGAAGCAGATGCCTTCACATTCGAATTGCTTGAAAATGGCAATGTAATCCAAACTAAGAAAAATGCAGCAGACGGTTCAATCACTTTTGATGCTATTGAATACAGCGCTGAAGGTGAACACACTTACACTGTGCGTGAAAAAGCTGGTAACGATACAAATATCGATTACGATACTATGAACGCAGTAGTGAAAGTTAAAGTTACTAAAGATGCCGCTACAGGTCTCTTGAGTACTGCAGTTACAATGCCTGAAGACACTGAGTTCAACAACTATGTAGTTGCTCCAGTTGTAACTAAGTTCGACTTTACTAAGAAATTGGCAGGTCGTGAACTTAAAGCAGGTGAATTCAGCTTCGTATTGAAAGATTCTACAGGTGCAGTAGTTGAAACAGTTAAAAATGATGCTGCTGGTAATGTTTCATTCTCTAACTTGTCATTCGACAACACTAAAGTAGGTACTCATACTTATAAAGTAGAAGAAGTTATCCCAGCCAACAAAGAGTTTGGTATGACTTACGATAAGATGAAAGCTACTGTTACAGTTGAAGTTGCTAAGAACGGTCACACATTGACTACTGTTACAAACGTTACATCAACTGGTGGTGTAGACGCAAATGGTAATGCAACTGACGGTACTGCAGATAAAGAATTCAACAACAAAGTCACTCCTCCAGAAACTCCTGAATTCCAACCAGAAAAATTTGTCGTTTCTAAAGAGAAATATGACATTACTGGTGACAAGTTGATGGATGACGACGATGATGTACCTGGTAACGAGTACACAGCAACAAATGCAAATCCATATGTTGATGGTGTTAAAAACAACGAACCAGAAAACTTGAATACTAAGACTGTTGAACGCGGTTCTAAATTGGTATACCAAGTATGGCTTGATACTACTAAATTCACAGAAGCTAACAACATCCAATACGTTGGTGTATCTGATAAATACGATGCAGAAAAATTGGACGTTAACGCTGCTGACATCAAAGCATACGATTCAGTAACTGGTGCAGACGTGACTGCTAAATTCGACATCAAAGTTGAAAATGGCACAATCACTGCAACTTCTAAAGATGAATTTATCAAAGATAAAGTAAACAACCCTGTTATCGATACTACTAAATTCGCATTTGGACGTTACTATAAATTTGATATCCCAGCAACTGTTAAAGAATCTGTTAAAGCTGGTGCTGATATTGAAAATACAGCCAACCAAACAGTTCACGTTTACAACCCAGTAAGCAAGACAGTTGAAAAACCTGAAAAACCAACACAAAAACGTGTTAACAGCGTTCCAGTTCCAGTGGAAATGAACTTCACAAAACGTTTGGAAGGTCGTGAACTTCAAGCTAACGAATTCGAATTTGTATTGAAGAAAGACGGCGTTGAAGTTGAACGCGTGAAGAACGACGCTGCTGGTAAGATTGTCTTCAAGACTCTTAAATTTGGTCGCGATGATCTTGGTAAGACTTACAACTACACAGTAGAAGAAACTCCTGGTACAGATACAACTGTCAAATACGACACAATGGTTGCTACTGTTAAAGTTGTGGTTTCACACGACGGTACAGCTAAAGCAATCGTTGCTAACGTGACAGATGCAGCTGATAAAGAGTTCAACAACCGTGTCACACCTCCAGAAGAACCTAAGTTCCAACCAGAGAAATACGTTGTTTCTGAAGAGAAATTCGATATCACTGGTGACAAGCTCGTTGATGACGATAAAGAGTTGGCAGACAAGTACGCAGATACAAATGCGAACCCATACGCTGACGATGCCTCAAACAACGAAGCACAAAACATCAATACTAAGACTGTTAAACGTGGCGATAAGTTGGTTTACCAAGTATGGTTGGATACAACTAAATTCGACGCAGCTAACAAGGACAACATCCAATCAGTAGGAATCTCAGATGACTACGATGAAACTAAATTGGAGCTTGACGCTACTAAGATCAAAGCTTACGATTCAGTAACAGGTGATGATGTTACAGCTAAATTCGATATCACTGTTAACAACGGTGTGATTACTGCAACACTTAAAGATGGCTTCACTAAGTCACTTGGCGACGCAGAAAACACACAAGTTATCGACACAACTAAATTTGCTTTCGGACGTTACTACAAGTTCGACATCCCAACAACAGTTAAAGCTGATGTTCCTGGTGGTGCAGATATTGAAAATACTGCGGCTCAAGTAGTTAACTACTACAACCCAACAACTAAGAAAGTTGAAAAACCAACTAAACCAACTGAAAAACGTGTTAACAACGTTCCAGTTGAAGTGGAATTCAACTTCACTAAACGTTTGGAAGGTCGTGAGCTTAAAGCCAACGAATTCAGCTTCGTACTTAAAGATTCAGAAGGTAAGACTCTTGAAACTGTAAGCAACGATGCGGCTGGTAACGTTAAGTTCTCTAAACTTGAGTTCAAGAAAGGTCAAGAAGGCGTACACAACTACACAGTAGAAGAAGTTAAAGGCTCAGACGCAACCGTTACATACGATACAATGAAAGCGAATGTAACAGTCACAGTTAAACATGATGGAACAGCTAAAGTTCTTATCGCGACTGTAGGCGACATTGCGGATAAAGAATTTAACAACCGTGTAACACCTCCAGAAGAACCTAAGTTCCAACCAGAGAAATACGTATTGAATACAGCGAAATTCTCTATCACTGATAACAAGCTTCTCGATGATGATGCAGAGTTGACTGATAAATATGGTGAAACAAATACCGATCCATATGTAGATAAAGCTGATAACAACGAAGCAGAAAACATCAATACTAAGTCTGTTAAACGCGGCGAAAAGATCTACTATCAAGTATGGTTGGATACAACTAAATTTGACGCAGCTAACAAAGACAACGTTCAAACTGTAGGAATCACTGATGACTACGATGAAACTAAGGTTGATGTAGATGGTTCAGCAATCAAGGCTTACGATTCAGTAACTGGAGCTGATGTCACAGATAAATTTGACATTAATGTTGAAAATGGTGTGATGACTGCAACTCTTAAAGCTGGCTTCACTAAGTCACTTGGCGACGCAGAAAATACTCAAATCATTGATACAACTAAATTTGAATTTGGACGTTACTACAAGTTTGATATTCCAGCAACTGTTAAGAACGATGTTCCTGGCGGTGCAGATATCGAAAATACTGCTGCCCAAGTTGTTAACTACTACAACCCAGTAAGCAAGACAGTTGAAAAACCAAACAAACCAACTGAAAAACGTGTTAACAACGTTCCAGTTGAAGTGGAATTCAACTTCACTAAACGTTTGGAAGGCCGTGAGCTTAAAGCTAACGAATTCAGCTTCGTTCTTAAAGATTCAGAAGGTAAGACTCTTGAAACTGTAAGCAATGATGCTTCAGGTAACGTTAAGTTCTCTAAACTTGAGTTCAAGAAAGGCCAAGAAGGCGTACACAACTACACCGTAGAAGAAGTTAAAGGCTCAGACGCAACCGTTACATACGACACAATGAAAGCGAATGTAACAGTTACAGTTAAACACGATGGAACAGCTAAAGTACTTATCGCGACTGTTGGCGACATTGCGGATAAAGAATTTAACAACCGTGTAACTCCTCCGGAAGAACCTAAGTTCCAACCAGAGAAATACGTTGTTTCTAAAGAAAAATTCGATATCACTGGTGACAAACTCGTTGATGATGATAAAGAGTTGGCAGACAAGTACGCAGACACAAATGCGAACCCATACGCTGACGATGCATCAAATAACGAAAAAGAAAACTTGAACACTAAGACTGTGAAACGTGGCGACAAGTTGGTTTACCAAGTATGGTTGGATACAACTAAATTCGATGCAGCTAACAAGGACAACATCCAATCAGTAGGAATCTCAGATGACTACGATGAAGCTAAATTGGAGCTTGATGCTACTAAGATCAAAGCTTACGATTCAGTAACAGGTGATGATGTTACAGCTAAATTCGATATCACTGTTAACAACGGTGTGATCACTGCAACCCTTAAAGATGGCTTCACTAAGTCACTTGGCGATGCAGAAAACACTCAAGTTATCGACACAACTAAATTCGCCTTCGGACGTTACTACAAGTTCGACATCCCAACAACAGTTAAAGCTGATGTACCTGGTGGTTCAGACATCGAAAATACAGCGGCTCAAGTAGTTAACTATTACAACCCAACAACTAAGAAAGTTGAAAAACCAAATAAACCAACTGAAAAACGTGTTAACAACGTTCCAGTTGAAGTGGAATTCAACTTCACTAAACGTTTGGAAGGTCGTGAGCTTAAAGCTAACGAATTCAGCTTCGTTCTTAAAGATTCAGAAGGTAAGACTCTTGAAACTGTAAGCAATGATGCTTCAGGTAACGTTAAGTTCTCTAAACTTGAATTCAAGAAAGGCCAAGAAGGCGTACACAACTACACAGTAGAAGAAGTTAAAGGAAGCGACGCAACCGTTACATACGATACAATGAAAGCGAATGTAACAGTCACAGTTAAACACGATGGTACAGCTAAAGTTCTTATCGCGACTGTAGGCGAAATTGCGGACAAAGAATTTAACAACCGTGTCACACCTCCAGAAGAACCTAAGTTCCAACCAGAGAAATACGTAGTTGGAGAAGCTAAGTTCGACGTAACAGGTACAAAACTCGTTGATGATGACAAAGAGTTGGCAGACAAGTACGCAGATACAAATGCGAACCCATACGCGGACGATGCTTCAAACAACGAAGCTGAAAACTTGAATACTAAGTCTGTTAAACGTGGTCAAACTATCTACTATCAAGTATGGTTGGATACAACTAAATTTGATGCAAACAACAAGGATAATATCCAAACTGTTGGTATCACAGATGACTTCGATGAAACTAAGTTGAATGTGGATGCATCAGCTATCAAGGCTTACGATTCAGTTTCTGGTGCTGATGTTACAGATAAATTCGATATCTCAATCGAAAATGGTGTAATCACAGCTAACCTTAAAGCAGGCTTCACTAAGTCACTTGGCGATGCGGAAAACACTCAAGTTATCGACACAACTAAATTCGCCTTCGGACGTTACTACAAGTTCGACATCCCAACAACAGTGAAAGCTGATGTACCTGGTGGTGTGGATATTGAAAATACTGCGGCTCAAGTAGTTAACTACTACAACCCAACAACTAAGAAAGTTGAAAAACCAAACAAACCAACTGAAAAACGTGTTAACAACGTACCAGTTGAAGTGGAATTCAACTTCACTAAACGTTTGGAAGGCCGTGAGCTTAAAGCTAACGAATTCAGCTTCGTCCTTAAAGATTCAGAAGGTAAGACTCTTGAAACTGTAAGCAATGATGCATCTGGTAACGTTAAGTTCAAAGCTCTTGAATTCAAGAAGGGTCAAGAAGGCGTACACAACTACACAGTAGAAGAAGTTAAAGGAACAGATGCAACCGTTACATACGACACAATGAAAGCGAATGTAACAGTCACAGTTAAACACGATGGTACTGCTAAAGTTCTTATCGCGACTGTAGGCGACATTGCGGATAAAGAATTTAACAACCGTGTAACTCCACCAGAAGAACCTAAGTTCCAACCAGAGAAATACGTTCTTAGCAAAGATAATGGTAAGTTTGATATCACTGGCACTAAGCTTCTTGATGATGATGCAGAGTTGACAGATAAGTACGCAGAAACAAATGCGAACCCTTATGCTGATAAAGCTGATAACAACGAAGCAGAAAACATCAATACTAAAGCTGTTAAACGTGGCGACACTATTAACTACCAAGTATGGCTTGATACAAATCAATTTGATGCAAACAACAAGGATAACATCCAAACTGTTGGTATCACTGATGATTATGATGAAGCTAAATTGGAAGTTAAGCAATCAGATATCAAGGCTTACGATGGTAAGACTGGTGCTGATGTTACTGACAAGTTCGACATCTCTATCGCTAACGGCGTGATTACTGCTAACCTTAAAGCTGGCTTCACTAAGTCACTTGGCGATGCAGAAAACACTCAAATTATCGATACTACTAAGTTCGAATTTGGACGTTACTACAAGTTTGTCATCCCAGCTAAGGTTACTGACGGTGCTTACGATGGTGCTGAAATTGAAAATACAGCAGCTCAAGTTGTAAACTACTACAACCCAACTACTAAGACTGTTGAAAAACCAAACAAACCAACTGAAAAACGTGTTAACAACGTTCCAACTGCTATCGAGTTGATCTTCGGTAAGACACTTAATGGTCGTCAATTGAAAGATAAGGAATTTAACTTTGTCTTGAAAGACGAAGCAGGAAAAGTTCTTGAAACTGTTCAGAATGATGCTAAAGGCAAAGTAACTTTCTCTACTATTAATTATGGAAGAGACGATTTTGGTAAGACCTTTAACTACACTGTAGAAGAAGTTAAAGGAACTGATACAACAGTTACTTATGACAATATGAAAGTCAACGTTACTGTTAAAGTTATTAAACCTTCAGCAGATAATCAATTATCAACAGTTATCTCTTATGCTACAGTTGGTGGAAATACTTATGAATCAGATGACAGAATTTTCGATAACAACGTAACTCCTAACTTCAAACCAGAGAAATACGTTGTTTCAGAACCAAGCTTCGACATCATTGGTAACAAACTTGCTGATGACGATGATTCAGCAGATAAAGTTGAAATCCAAAACTTGAATGGTAAGACCCTCAAACGTGGTCAAAAGATCTACTATCAAGTATGGCTTGATACTCGTGATTTCACTGCAGAAAGCAACCTTCAAACAGTTGGTATCACAGATAACTACGAAGAAGCTAAGCTCGATATCGACGCTTCTGAAATCAAGGTTTACGATGGTATCACTGGTAAGGATGTTACAGACAAGTTCGATATTAAAGTTGAAAATGGTGTTCTCTATGGTACATCTAAAGCAAGCTTGACTAAAGCTATTAGTGCAACAGATGCTACTCCAGTCATCGATACAACTAAATTCGAGTTTGGTCGTTACTATAAATTTGATATCCCAGCTGTTGTTAAAGACATTGATGCTAACGACGGTGTAGATATTGAAAATACAGCTAACCAAACAATTCACCAGTACAACCCATTCAATAAGAAAGTTACAACTCCTGAAAAACCAACTCAAACACGTGAAAACAACGTTCCAGTTCCACTCGAGTTCGACTATACTAAACGACTTGAAGGACGTGAGTTGACTGCAGGTGAGTTCAGCTTCGTATTGAAAGATCAAAACAACAAGGTTCTTCAAACAGTAACCAACGATAAAGATGGTCACATCAAGTTTGAAAAACTCTTGTTCAGCAAAGCAGATCTTGGTAAGACATTCACTTACACTGTGGAAGAAGTACCAGGTAAAGATAATACTGTATCTTACGATGGAATGGTAGCTAAAGTAACTGTTGAAGTTACTAAAGAAGGTAAAGTTCTTAAGACTGTTGCTAACTACTCTGCAAATGGCGGTAACGCTTCTGGCGCTAACGACAAAGAGTTCAACAACAAAGTTCGCCCACCAGAAACACCTAAGTTCCAACCAGAAAAATATGTTGTGAACAAAGAAAAATTTGACATCACTGGTAACAAGCTTGTTGATGATGATAAAGAGTTGAAAGATAAGTACGCAGAAACAAATGCGAACCCTTACGCTGATGACGCATCAAACAACGAAGCTGAAAACATGAATACTAAGACTGTCAAAGCTGGTGATAAACTTGTTTACCAAGTATGGCTTGATACAACTAAATTCGACGCTAACAACAAGGATTACATCCAAACGGTTGGTATCTCTGATGACTACGATGAAACTAAATTGGATCTTGATGCTTCAGCTATTAAAGCTTACGATTCAGTAACAGGCGAAGATGTAACAGCTAAATTCGACATCAAAGTTGAAAATGGTATGATTACTGCTAACCTTAAAGATGGCTTCACTAAGTCACTTGGAGACGATGCAAATACTCAAATCATCGACACAACTAAGTTTGCCTTTGGCCGTTACTATAAATTCGATATCCCAACCACTGTTAAAGACTCTGTTCCTGGTGGTGTAGATATTGAAAATACAGCTGGACAAGTAGTTCACTTCTACAACCCAACAACTAAGAAAGTTGAAACACCTAAGGTACCAACTGAAAAACGTGTTAACAGTGTTCCAGTTGAAGTCGGATTCAACTTCACTAAACGTTTGGAAGGTCGTGAGCTTAAAGCTAACGAATTCACATTCGAGTTGAAGAATGAAGCAGGTAAAGTTGTTGAAACTGTTAAGAATGATGCAGCTGGTAACGTTAAATTCTCTAAACTTGAATTCAAGAAAGGCCAAGATGGCGTTCACAAGTACACAGTAGAAGAAGTCAAAGGAACTGATGCAACTGTTACATACGATACAATGAAAGCGAATGTAACAATCACTGTTTCTCATGATGGTACTGCTAAAGCTCTTGTAGCGACTGTTGGTGAAATTGCTGATAAAGAATTCAACAATGCTGTTCGTCCACCAGAAAAACCTAAGTTCCAACCAGAAAAATATGTTGTTTCTGAAGCGAAATTTGACGTAACAGGTACTAAACTCGTTGATGATGATAAAGAATTGGCTAATAAGGTTGCAGATACAAATACCAACCCTTACGCTGATGATGCATCAAACAACGAATTGGAAAACTTGAATACTAAGTCAGTTAAACCTGGTCAAAAACTTTACTACCAAGTATGGCTTGATACAACTCAATTTGACGCTAACAACAAGGATCATATCCAAACTGTTGGTATCACTGATGACTACGATGAAACTAAGTTGGATGTTGATGCATCAGCAATCAAGGCTTACGATTCAGTATCAGGTGCGGATGTAACTTCTAAGTTCGACATTAAGGTTGAAAATGGTGTTGTTACAGCTAACCTTAAAGATGGCTTCACTAAGTCACTTGGCGATGCTGAAAATACTCAAGTTATTGACACTACTAAGTTCGAGTTTGGTCGCTACTATAAATTTGATATTCCTGCAACAGTGAAAGCAGACGTCGCTGGCGGTGTTGACATTGAAAATACAGCTTCACAAATCGTTCACCAATACGACCCAACTAAGAAATCTGTTGAAAAACCAGAAAAACCAACAGAAAAACGTGTAGTTAACATCCCAGTTGAAGTTGAATTTAACTTCACTAAGAAACTTGAAGGTCGTGAACTTAAAGCCAACGAATTCAGCTTCGTTCTTAAAGATAAAGATGGAAACATCCTTCAAACAGTTAAGAACGACGCTGCAGGTAACGTTAAATTTGCTGCTCTTGAATTCAAGAAAGGCCAAGAAGGTACTCACAACTACACTGTAGAAGAAGTTAAAGGTACTGACGGAACTGTTTCTTACGATTCAATGAAAGCTCTTGTTACTGTTGAAGTATCACATGATGGTAAAGCGAAAGCTCTTATCACTAAAGTGAACGACCCAGCAGACAAAGAATTTAACAACACTGTTCGTCCACCAGAAAAACCTAAGTTCCAACCAGAGAAATACGTTGTTTCTAAAGAGAAATTCGATATCACTGGTATGAAACTTGTTGACGATGATGCTGAGTTGAAAGATAAAGTAGGCGATACTAACAAGGATCCTTACGCTGACAGCACAGCTAACAACGAAGCTGAAAATATCAATACTAAGACACTCAAGAAAGGTGATAAGTTTGTCTACCAAGTATGGCTCGACACAACTAACTTCACTGACGCTCACAATATCCAATCTGTAGGTGTTACAGATAAATATGACAGCGAAAACTTGACTGTTAACGTTAAAGATATTAAAGCATACGACTCTGTAACAGGAGAAGATGTGACAGCTAAGTTCGATATCCAAATCGTTGACGGTGTGATTACTGCAACATCTAAAGCTGACCTTACTAAGTCACTTGGCGATGCAGAAAACACACAAGTGATCGATACTGCCAAATTGGCATTCGGACGCTACTACAAGTTCGATATTCCTGCAACTATCAAAGGCACTGCTAAAGATGGTGTAGACATCGAAAATACTGCGTCACAAATCGTTCACCAATACGACCCAACTAAGAAATCTGTTGAAAAACCAGAAAAACCAACAGAAAAACGTGTAGTCAATATCCCAACTAAGGTTGAGTTTGAATTCACTAAGAAACTTGAAGGTCGTGAACTTAAACCTGGTGAGTTTAGCTTCGTACTTAAAGATAGCAAGGGTAATGTGATCGAAACTGTAAGCAATGATGCTAACGGTAAGATCAAGTTCTCAGCTCTTGAGTACAAACGTGGTGAAGAAGGTACTCACGTCTACACAGTAGAAGAAGTACAAGGTAACGATGCAACTGTTGCCTACGATAAGATGGTAGCTACAGTCGTTGTTTCAGTAACTAAAGACGGTAAAGTCTTGACAGTAACTTCTCAATTGCCAGAAGATACTGAGTTCAACAACACTGTTATCCCACCAAATACACCACCAACAACTCCACCAACTACACCTCCTACTACACCACCAACGCCTCCAACTCCTCCAACACCAGTGGTTCCACCAGTGACACCACCAACTACACCAGAAGCTCCTAAAGGACCAGCTCTCCCTGAAACAGGTGATGATGCGTCTATGGCAGCTATGGCTCTCGGAGGAATCCTTGCGGCAGCTGGACTTGGTTTAGCAGGAAAACGCAAAAAAGAAGACTAAAATAGTTAATAGGTTAAATCCCTCAACATAGTTAGTTAGACTATTTCAGTTTTCGAAAAAGAGACTTATCCCGAAAGGGGTGGGTCTTTTTTGTGTTATGTTCAAAGTGATGAATACAGGCTTTCTAAGGTTAATAAAATTTTTTAAACCAAATCTCAAACCTTTGATATGCTTGTTAAGTATATTGGCATCTTCTATTTTTGTAATCGAATACTGCGCTTCTAAAACATTTTTTGTATTGTTTGTGTTTAAGAAAAGTCCTTAAGTATGTTTGAAATTAATGATTGACCTTGCTTCAAGTTTTCTCTATCAGCTCAAAGAACCTATCTACTCTCTTCTCCTGAAAGTGAAATAGTAAGAGTTGGTAAAGATTATAGTAGTCGCTGAGTTCCTCTGAGAAATTCAGTGTCTTTTCAATGACTTTATGTGGTTATAAAGTTTGACGGAAGGTCTTTGAGTAAAAAGGGGTGAGAGATAACTTACGGCTGTCCTTTTGGAAGAGTCGTCAATGATTTTTTAAGGCTCGATAGGGTCGTGATTTTTTGATAAAATGATTCATAATCACAATTCTAGTCTTAAAAATACCTGCTTTATAATCTCTATAGTAGTTTTATCTATTACAGACATCATAGAGCAATTTTTTAATTATTCAGTCAAAAACAAAGTTCTATGGAAAGATAAACCATTAAAAATACTGACATATTTTCAATCTAATTACATTAATAAATCTAAAAAAATGTATATTTACACTTGATCTTAGTTAAATTATGAGTGTATCTATAAATGTTGAAAGTGTAAAAGGTAAGAATCATTCTATGATTCGAAAATTGTAAGACTTTTACAAAGTAATATATATTGATATTGTAAGATGTTATAAATACTTTAAATACAATTATTGATTTATGCTTTGAATTATATATGTAAAGTTGTATAGGTTCTGTATAAAAAGAAGGTGTTAGAAAATAAATACTTTGAAAAGAATAATGCTTAAGTTATTTTAAAAAAAGAGAGAAAACTAATTTTATGATAGTAAAATATTGATTCAATTTTAATTTTATGATATATTTTTCGTTAGGGAAATTCATTTTATATTATTTTTAGAAGAGATAAGAGTAATCAAAATCTAATGATTACTTGTCTAGGAGGAAATATGGGTAAAGATATCTTTAGTAAGAAGAGTCGTTTCTCGATTCGTAAATTGAATATTGGAGTCTGCTCGGTCTTGCTTGGTACTTTGATCATGATTGGTCACACAGCTCAAGCGGATGAAACGACATCTGATGGAGCAACAGTTGCAGCTACAGCTGTAAGTGCAAGTCAAGGTGAAGGAGTTCCGGCCGCAACTTCGCCAAGCACAGCATCAGAAAGTGTCTCAACTACTACGGTAACACCAGCTGTCACTGAAACAGTCGCAGCGACATCAGTTGAGCCTACAAGTTCAGCGCCGGCAAATTCAGTAGCGACATCAACAAGTCCAGTAGTTGCTTCAGAAGTTACAGGCTCAGCAAATGTATCAACCGCAAAACCAGCAACTGCATCTGAGGCATCTCGTTCAGTCACAGCTTCTACAACACCATCAACTACAGCAAGCTCAGAGAGCGCTATCACAAATAATATTAGTGCGTCAGAAACTGCAAATGCGCCTCGTGTACGTAGTCGTCGAAGTATCGCACAAGGAGCAACACGTTCAGCATCAACTGCAACACGTGCGTCAGATGGTGCACAAAACCTTGATTATTCTAACAAAGAAAATGCTCAAGATTACGTACAGATTAGCTACGAAGTAGACAAGGCTAATAACGTTCTTCATTGGACTGTTCTTGATAATCCTGGTCGAAAAGCGAATGCCGCTAGTGGTTATGTTTACTTTACTATCCCTAAAGATTCTGTTGGCGCACCAACGAACTGGCAAGTTGTTCAAACTGACAAAAATGGAAAAGTAGTCAATACGCGTAATTACTGGAAGGATAATGATGGATCATACTTGATGGGTCAAAATGGTAGAATGGATACCTATACAGGCTCTGAAATGACTCAACGTTTGACCCAACTTTACAAAGATATAAAAAATCCAGCAATTCAAGGAAATGAAGCAGCGGTAGCGGCTCAAACAGCAGAACGTTCACAAGCTTTGTATACGATGACAGCGGATAATAATGCCATTCGTAATGTTATGTGGACGATTACATTTGATACACCGATCGTAGATAAATCTAAGCCACTTGACTATGTTGCAGGTATGCAAGGAACAGGAGTTATTGGCGGAAGAACGAATATTATGACTGGTTATGCGGATAACTTCATTGATAATGAAAGTTCAAAATTCCAAGCAGTAGCAGTCAAAGAAAAGTATACTGCAAAAGTTGGTGGAAGTTTTGATGCTACTCCGGCTAATTATGTAACCAATAAAGCTGGAACACCAGAATTCCCAAATAACTATCGTGGTGCAACAACATTTGCATGGAAAGACGGCCAAGCTCCAACTGCTACACAAGCAGGTACTTATACAAAAACCGTAGTGGTTACTTACCCAGCTCATTATAATCAGGCCCCACAAGAAGTGACAGTTACTTTTGAAGTTCAGGGTGAAACACCAAAACCAGTTGCACCAGCAAGTCAGGTTCCAGAAATTACTTCAAATCTTAATGGTAAAGCAAGTACACCAGCTGATGTGACTGTAAATGCAACAGCAGGCTCAACTGTAAAACTTTATAATAATGATGGCGTTGTGATCGGTGAAGCAGTAGCAAACGACCAAGGTGTAGCCACTGTTCACCCTACAAACAGCCTTCCAGAAGGAGAAATTACAGCTACCTCAACACCAGCAGGTGGAAGTGAGTCAGCTAAGAGTGCACCGATTACAGTTACAAAAACACAGTTGACCTATGTAGGTGGAGGAGTTAGTGGTGATAACTACACTCAACTTTTGGTTACCGAGTCACATCTTACAGTTTACCCAGGTGATCCTGTCAATGTAACAATTCAAGCAGCAGGATCACCGTCAGTTGAAAAATTTTGGATTCCTAATAATCCTTATTTGGCAAAAGGACTAGCATATACGAATGATTCTAATGGTGGTTTCCTGGATACAGCTGGCTCAAATACTTATAGACAGCGTAAGGCATACTATCGTGGTAATGTTGATATGACGCAGCCTGCAGGTAGTTCCACTGCTACCTATGCTGTTAGAAATAAAAATGGTAAAGTAGTAACGAGAAATCTTACAATTACCGTTCTTGAGACAGCTAAGAAGTATGAGCCAACTCCTGGAGGAGCAAAAGTAGAAGTTGCTGATCCTAATAATATAAGTGCAACTGAGAAGGCAGCTATTGAAAAAACGGTTGGAGACGCGAATACTGCGCTTCCACAAGGAACAACATACGTTGCGGATGAAAAGGGTAATGTTACTATTACTTATCCTGATAAATCAGTAGATAAAATTGCTGCGGCATACTTAGTTACACCTGCAAAAGACACCACAGCTCCAGATAAACCAGTAGTGAATACAGATCTTACAGGAAAGGCTGGAACTAAGACTCCGGTTGAGGTGACTGCAGAAAAAGGCTCAACTGTTGCCCTTTACGATAAAGATAACAACAAGATCGGTGAAGCAACAGCGGGAGAAAATGGTAAAGCAACCATTACACCAACAGTTGATATTCCAGCAGGAAATGTAACAGCTAAAGCAACAGATGCAGCGGGTAACACATCAGTTGCAAGTGATCCTAAAGTAGCGACAGATACAACAGCGCCAGCGAAACCAGTAGTGAATACAGACCTAACAGGTAAAGCAGGCACTAAGCCATCAGTAGAAGTGAGCGCAGAACCAGGCTCAACCGTTGCCCTTTACGATAAAGATGGCAACAAGATTGGTGAAGGAACGGCTGCTAGCAATGGTAAAGTAACCATTACCCCAACTGTTGATATTCCAGCAGGAAATGTAACAGCCAAAGCGACAGATGCAGCGGGTAACACCTCAGACGCAAGTGATCCAAAAGTAGCAACAGATACAACAGCTCCAGCGAAACCAGTAGTGAATACAGACCTTACAGGTAAAGCCGGAACTAAGCCATCAGTAGAAGTAACTGCAGAACCAGGTTCAACTGTTGCTCTTTACGATAAAGATGGTAACAAGATTGGTGAAGGAACGGCTGCTAGCAATGGTAAAGTAACCATCACACCAACCGTTGCTATTCCAGAAGGTAATGTAACAGCTAAAGCGACTGACCCATCAGGAAACACCTCAGACGCAAGTGATCCAAAAGTAGCAACCGACACCACAGCGCCAGCGAAACCAGTAGTGAATACAGACCTCACAGGTAAAGCAGGTACTAAGCCATCAGTAGAAGTAACTGCAGAACCAGGCTCAACTGTTGCTCTTTACGATAAAGACGGCAACAAGATTGGTGAAGCGACAGCAGGCGCAAATGGTAAAGCAACCATTACGCCAACAGTTGATATTCCAGCAGGAAATGTAACAGCCAAAGCGACAGATCCATCAGGAAATACATCAGACGCAAGTGATCCTAAAGTGG
>NZ_JACLQM010000023.1:0-21231 GCF_016648655.1 Streptococcus sp. 17.1 | reverse complement strand
TATCCGCCATAGCTCAGTTGGTAGTAGCGCATGACTGTTAATCATGATGTCGTAGGTTCGAGTCCTACTGGCGGAGTATAATTCTTATTGCTAGACGCAGGTCTAGCTTTTTTTGTTTTATTTTCTTGTTAATTTCACGTTTTTAAGATATTATATGAATAGATTTTTATTCGAGAGGTATTATTATGTCAAATTTTGCATCTGCTTTTACCCCTATTTCTGTTTCTTCGGCTAAGGAGAATATTGATACAGCTGAAAAATTTATTTTATTTATTGGACGTCCTTCTTGTCCATATTGTCAACTTTTTGAACCTAAATTATCAAATGTGGCACGTAATTCAAATCTTACTATTTTCTATATTAATAGCGAAAATAGTGAAGAATTAGAAGATATTCAAGCTTTACGTAAAAGATATGGTATTGCTACAGTTCCTGCTCTTTTTGTTTCAGAAAATGGAACTGCTAAGGTTGTATGTGACTCATCTCTTTCTGAGGATGATATTTTAGATTTTATTTCTTAGTCTTTTTGGAGGTTCTTATGTTTATTTGTAAACACGAGGTCCAGTATTATGAAACAGATCGAATGGGTATTACTCATCATTCTAATTATGTTCGATGGATGGAAGAGGCGAGAACTTTTTTTCTAAGAGAGATAGGTTGGCCTTATGAAAAAATTGAAGAGGAGGGAATTATCTCTCCTGTTACTTCAATTTCCTGTGACTATAAAGCTACTTCTACTTTTGCAGATGTAATTTCTATCGAGACTAATGTTAAAAGAGTTAAATCTGCTAAACTTACTTTTGTATACAATATGGTAAATCAAAACGGAATCCTTGTTTGTACAGCTGTTTCTGAACATAGTTTCTTGTCTAAGGACGGTAGTTTTGTCAATCTTAAAAGAGATTATTCGTCATTTTTTAATCTTTTAAAAGAGCATTTAGTTATGTAATAAAAAAGAAGAAAATCAAATTGATTTTCTTCTTTTATTCGGCAAGGAGTTTTTGATAAATAGCTAAATTTTCATCATCAAATACGTTAAATATTACTTTTTTTATTATACTTGACTCGTCAATAAAGGTTTTGACTGTTTGAATGGCGATTTTGGCAGCTTCTTGTTTTGGAAAATTGAAATCTCCAGTTGATAGACATGGTATAGCAATTGATTCAATGTTATTTTTCTCAGCTAGTGCTAATACTGAAAGATAACTTTTTGCTAAAAGATCTTCATCAATTTGTGTAGGTTGGTCTACTATTTTTGGACCTACTGTATGAATGACAAAGGCAGAGGGAAGATTGTAAGCTGGGGTGATTTTAGCCATGCCAACGGGTTCTTCATATCCTTGTTCTAAGATGAGCTCGAAACAAGCTTGGCGTAACTGAACACCTGCGTATGTATGAATAGCGTTATCTACACAATCATGAAGTGGTTTCATACATCCAAGTAAGGTTTTATTAGCTGCATTTACGATTGCATCTACTTCGAGTCTTGTAATATCACCTTTCCAGAGGTAGATTCGATCATCTTGTGGAATGGGCTGGAGCGAACTGAGTTGTACAAATCCTCTTTCCCCTTTTCTAACTTGTAGGTAAAGGTCTTGGATTGTTAAGAATTGTGTTGATGCTGCCATTGGTTTACGTGTATTAAAGAGTGCTCTGAGAAGTTTTTGTTTTTTCTCGAGTTCTTCTGGGATAATCAAATCATGTAGTTCTAGATTTTCTTTTTTGAGTTCACCTATGAGATAGGTAATCATTGCATCTTTATCCATATTTACTCATTTCTATTTTTATAGTTTTTTATTATTATACTCCCAAGACTGGCTGTGGGCAAGTAATGTCTATGATAGGTAATGACTAATATTTGATAAGAATTTTTTATGTATGTGTCAAATTCTTGCAATAGCCTTTAGAATCATATAGAATAGGTCTACAAAAGTTTTATAATGTCTAGGAGGATGATTAAATGACACAAGTAGTAACAGATGCTACATTTGAACAAGAAACAGCTGAAGGCCTCGTTTTAATTGATTTTTGGGCAACTTGGTGTGGGCCTTGCTTGATGCAAGCACCAATTCTTGAGCAACTTTCTGAAGAGATTTCAGAAGATGAACTTAAGATTGTTAAAATAGATGTTGATGAGAACCCAGAAACAGCTCAGAAGTTTGGAATTATGTCTATTCCAACTTTACTCTTCAAAAAAGATGGTGAGGTTGTTAAGCAAGTAGCAGGTGTACATACAAAAGAACAAATTAAAGCTATCGTTGCCGAGCTTAGCTAACTAATCGTCACAGTCCCTTTTGGGGATTTTTACTTTTAGTTTATTCAAACGACGAGGAGAATCATATGTCTTATTCATTTCAAAATCCTAGTGATGAGGTTATAGAATCTTATTTAAAATCTGCAAAGACGATTGCAATTGTTGGTTTATCTCATCGCAAGGAGGCAGCATCTTATCAGGTTGCTCATTTTCTACAAGCTGCTGGTTATCGTATTATACCAGTAAATCCCAAACTAGAAGGTCAGGAGCTTCTAGGAGAGCATGTTTATGCTCATCTTAAAGATATCCCATTTTCGATTGATATTGTTGATGTATTTAGACGAAGTGAGCTTTTACCAGATGTTGCCTATGATTTTCTTGAAACGGATGCAACAGTTTTTTGGAGTCAAATTGGTCTTGAGAATGAGGAGGCTGAGACTATTCTTCGTCAAGCGAATAGACAGGATATTGTAATGAATCGTTGTACAAAGAGAGAATATATGCGACTCTTTGTTTAATAAAATGAAAAGGTGAGTGAGCTATGCTCGCTCGTTTTTGTTATAATAGAGCTATGATTGAAATTTTTGATACGCATACCCATCTTAATGTGGATAATTTTGCAGGAAAAGAACAAGAAGAAATAGATTTTGCAGCTGAACTAGGTGTTGTTAAAATGAATATTGTTGGTTTTGATAAACCAACAATAAATAAATCTTTAGCACTATCAGAGAGATATGATCAATTATATAGTACGATTGGATGGCATCCTACGGAAGCGGGGTCCTATTCTCAGGAAATTGAGGATAGGATTGTATCACAATTAGATAATCCGAAAGTAGTGGCACTTGGGGAAATCGGTTTGGATTATTATTGGATGGAGGATCCTAAAGAAACTCAGATTGATGTCTTTAAGCGTCAAATAGCTTTGTCAAAGGAACACAATTTACCTTTTGTTGTCCATACACGTGATGCACTTGAGGATACTTACGCTGTTATTAAAGAAGTTGGTGTTGGTCCTCGTGGGGGGATTATGCACTCATACTCAGGATCCCTAGAAATGGCTCAAAAATTTGTTGATCTTGGAATGATGATTTCATTTTCAGGTGTTGTAACTTTTAAGAAGGCTTTGGATGTCCAAGAAGCTGCTCAGAAGTTACCTTTAGATAAGATTCTGGTTGAAACGGATGCACCGTATTTGGCACCTGTTCCCAAACGTGGTCGTGAGAATCGTACAGGCTATACACGTTACGTAGTAGACAAGATTGCTGAGCTTCGTGGTTTAACGAGTGAAGAAGTGGCTAGGGCTACTTATGACAATGCGATGAGGATTTTTGGTCTGGATGAATAAAATAAAGATTCAAGAAGTCATCGTTGTAGAAGGTAAGGATGACACGGCAAATTTGAGACGTTTTTATGAGGTGGATACCTATGAGACTAGAGGATCCGCTATTAATGAGGATGACTTAGAGCGTATCGATAAGCTTAATGACTTACGCGGAGTGATTGTTTTTACTGATCCAGACTATAATGGTGAGCGTATCCGTAAAATCATTATGGAAGCTGTTCCGACAGCAAAGCATGCTTTTTTAAACCGTGGGGAAGCAACACCAAAATCTAAGACTAAAGGTCGTTCATTGGGTGTTGAGCATGCGAGTTTTGAGGATCTTCAAAAGGCCTTATCTGGAGTTTTAGGTAGTTACGATGATGATAATCAGTTTGATATTAGTAAATCAAATCTTATGAAGTTAGGGCTACTGATGGGAGCAGATAGTCGAAAGCGTCGAGAATATTTGGGCGAGGCGCTTCGTATTGGTTATTGCAATGGAAAGCAGCTTTTAAAGCGTTTGGAATTGTTTGGAATCACATTAGATGAGCTAGAAGAGGCTATGTCAAATTACTAGATTACCAGTGATCTTAACATCAAATCGCTACTAAGTAGCTTATTATTGAGGTTGGGATAATTAAGGGTTTGGACCTGTTTTGTGTCCAAATATAAAAATCGAGAAAATAATAAGAAAAGAGAATAAATGAGAATTGCAGATTATAGCGTGACCAAGGCTGTCCTTGAACGCCATGGCTTTACCTTTAAGAAGTCTTTTGGACAGAACTTCTTAACGGATACAAATATTTTACAAAAAATTATTGATACGGCAGAGATCGATAAAAATGTCAATGTAATCGAAATTGGACCTGGTATCGGAGCATTAACAGAATTCTTAGCTGAAAATGCTGCGGAAGTTATGGCTTTTGAAATTGATGATCGGTTGGTTCCGATTTTAGAGGATACATTACGTGACCATGAAAATGTTAACGTAATTAATGATGATGTTCTCAAGGCGGATTTACAGACACGTGTCAAAGAGTTTAAAAATCCAGAACTACCAATTAAGGTAGTCGCCAATTTGCCATATTATATTACGACGCCAATCTTGATGCATTTGATTGAGAGTAAGATTCCTTTTGCAGAATTTGTTGTTATGATGCAAAAAGAGGTTGCTGACCGCATTTCTGCAGAGCCTAATAGCAAGGCTTATGGTTCTCTATCAATTGCTGTACAGTATTATATGACCGCTAAAGTGGCATTTGTTGTCCCTCGTACAGTCTTTGTACCAGCCCCGAATGTTGACTCAGCAATTTTGAAGATGACGCGCCGTGAACAACCGTTGGTTGAAGTTAAAGATGAGGATTTCCTTTTCCGAGTGGCTAAGGCTAGCTTTGTCCATCGTCGTAAGACATTGTGGAATAATTTAACAAATCATTTTGGTAAATCTGAAGAAGTGAAAACCAAACTTGAGCAGGCTTTGGAAATTGCTGATATAAAACCCTCTATTCGTGGAGAGGCTCTATCTATTTCTGATTTTGCACACTTATCAGATGCTTTGAGTGAAGCAGGTCTATAATTTAAAAATCCCACTGAATTTCAGTGGGATTTTTAGCTATGCGGAGAAAGGGATTTGAACCCTCACGCTTGAAAAAGCACATGCGCCTGAAGCATGCGTGTCTGCCATTCCACCACCTCCGCAGTGATAGGATTATTATACTGCAAATTACTAAAAATGCAAGGAGCTTAAGGAAATGGAAATGTGGTTTGTTTTGGATCAGAAAAGCTTTTTAATTTGTGATATAATAGGGCTATTAAACGATTGAGGAGTTCACTTGCAAGGAAGAATTATCAAAGCACTGGCAGGTTTCTATTATGTAGAGCATGATGGTGTTGTATACCAGACGCGTGCGCGAGGAAATTTTAGAAAAAAAGGACAAACACCTTACGTTGGGGATTTTGTCGAATTTTCAGCAGAGGAAAATTCAGAAGGTTATATCCTTAAAATTGGTCAACGAATCAATAGTTTAGTGCGTCCACCCATTGTCAATATAGATCAGGCTGTGGTCATTATGTCTGCTAAGGAACCGGATTTCAATAGTAATCTTCTGGACCGTTTTTTGGTTTTACTAGAGCATAAAAATATAAAACCTGTAATTTATATTTCTAAGATGGATTTGGTTGAAGATGATTCAGAAATGAAGGCCATTCAAAAACAGTATCAAAAAATTGGTTTTGATTTTGTCTTCAGTTTGGAAGAACTATTGTCGCTCTTGACTGATAAAATAACAGTCTTTATGGGACAGACAGGTGTTGGAAAATCAACCTTGTTGAACCGTATTGCCCCAGAGTTGAAGTTGGAAACAGGTGAGATTTCAGACAGTTTAGGTCGTGGACGTCATACTACAAGGGCTGTAAGTCTTTATGATGTTCATGGAGGGAAGATTGCTGATACACCAGGATTCTCTTCGCTAGATTATGAAGTGGATAATGCCGAGGACTTGAGTGAAGCTTTTCCGGAAATCCGTCAAGCTAGTCATGGCTGTAAATTCCGTTCTTGTACCCATACCCATGAGCCTTCTTGTGCTGTTAAGGATGAGGTTGAAGATGGCCAGATCTGGCAAGTCCGTTATGATAATTACCTTCAATTTTTAAGTGAAATTGAAAATCGTCGTGAAACATATAAAAAAACTGTAAAAAGAAAGTAGGTCTCTCATGTCATATAAAATTGCTCCTTCTATCCTAGCTGCTGATTACGCTAATTTTGCTTCAGAACTAGCTCGTATTGATGCATCAGGTGCGGAATATGTTCACATTGATATTATGGATGGTCAATTTGTCCCTAATATCAGTTGGGGAGCAGATGTAGTCGCTAGCATGCGTAAACATAGCAAGTTGGTTTTTGATTGCCACCTTATGGTTGTTGATCCTGAACGTTATGTGGATGCCTATGCACAAGCTGGTGCAGATATCATGACTATTCATGTTGAAGCGACTAAACATATCCATGGTGCCCTCCAGAAAATCAAAGCTGCTGGTATGAAAGCAGGTGTTGTGATTAATCCTGGAACCCCAGTCGAGGCACTTATTCCTGTACTTGATTTAGTGGATCAAGTACTTATTATGACTGTGAATCCAGGTTTTGGTGGTCAGGCGTTCATTCCAGAAATGATGTCTAAAGTAGAGCGTGTTGTGGAGCTTCGCGAAAAAGGTGGCTATTCATTCGATATTGAAGTTGATGGTGGTGTAGATAACAACACCATTGCAGCATGTGCCAAAGCGGGGGCTAATGTTTTTGTAGCAGGCTCTTACCTCTTCAAAAATCCTGATTTGACAGCCCAAGTTCAAACGCTTCGTGATGCTATTGATGCCTAAAATAGCTTTATTTGTCGGTGGTGAGCTAGAGTGGTTCACTACCGATTTTGATTATTTTGTTGGGGTGGATCGTGCTTGCTTACGTTTGTTGGAGTTAGGTTTGCCGCTTAATCTGGCTGTCGGAGACTTTGATTCAGTATCTCGGTCAGAGTTAGAGATGATTCAATCAGCTGCTAAAGAGTGTAGGATTGCTCCAGCTGAAAAGGATGACACGGATACAGAGTTAGCCCTAAAAATTGTATTTCAATTATATCCTGAGGCGGAAGTAACTATTTTCGGTGCTTTTGGTGGCAGAATTGATCATATGTTATCAAATCTATTTTTGGTCAGTGATCCTGAATTAGCTCCTTTTATGAGGCATATCTGTTTGCAGGATAAGCAAAATAAGATTACTTATTATCCAAAAGGAAGTCATAACTTGTTACCAGAACCTGAAATGACATATGTTTCTTTTTTACATGAAGGTGATGGAGAACTGACGATTTTGGGAGCAAAATACGAATTAACTAGTATGAATTATTTTCAAAAGAAAATCTACTCTAGTAATGAATTTGTTGATGGTCCAATTCAAGTGATTGTGCCAAATGGATATGTGATTGTCATCCAGACTAAAGATAGGAGTTAGTATGATCTATCTACTTACACTTTTAACTTTATTAAGCTTTGGGATTCTTATTGTTCTTTTCTTGAGAAATATGGAGTTAAAAGAACAGATTAATAAGAGTTTGGAAGAAAATGCAGATAATCTTTCAGATCAAATTTCGTTTCAATTAGAAAGTTTTGCTAAGACAAACCAACTGGAAACGACAAAGCAATTGAACCAATTGCAGATGGAACTATATCAACAGTTGACAGATATCCGAGAAGTTTTACATCAAAATTTGTCTGATAATCGAGACCGTTCTGACCAACGTCTTGAGCAAATAAACCAAAGCTTAACCAAAGCTGTTAAAGATATGCAGGATTCCAATGAGAAACGTTTGGAACAAATGCGTCAGACAGTTGAAGAGAAACTTGAGCAAACCTTACAAACACGTTTACAAGCCTCTTTTGAGACGGTTTCAAGACAATTAGAGTCGGTTAACCAGGGCTTGGGGGAAATGAAAAATGTAGCCAAGGATGTTGGAAGTCTTAACAAGGTCCTTTCAAATACAAAAACACGAGGTATTTTGGGAGAGCTTCAATTAGGGCAAATTATTGAAGACATATTGACTGTTAATCAGTACGAGCGAGAATTTCCTACGGTATCAGGTTCAAGTGAACGAGTTGAATATGCAATCAAAATGCCAGGAAACCATAAAGATGAATATATCTACCTTCCCATTGATTCTAAGTTTCCTTTGGAAGATTACTATCGTCTGGAAGATGCTTATGAGTCTGGTAATAAAGAGGAGATTGAGAATCACCGTAAGTCACTTCTGACTAGTATTAAGCGATTTGCAAAGGATATTAACAAGAAGTATCTTAACCCACCTGAAACTACAAATTTTGGTATATTATTTTTACCGACGGAAGGACTTTATGCTGAGGTAGTACGTCAACCGGCCTTCTTTGACGCCCTTCGTCGCGAGGAGAATATTGTTATCGCAGGTCCGTCAACCTTATCAGCACTCTTGAATTCATTGTCTGTAGGATTTAGAACTTTGAATATTCAAAAGAATGCGGATGATATTAGTAAGATTTTAGGCAACGTCAAACTAGAGTTTGGCAGGTTTGGAGATATGTTAGCTAAAGCTCAGAAACAATTGAATACAGCAAGTAAAACCGTCGATAGTCTTCTTAACACAAGGAGTAGGGCAATTGTTAGAGCTCTTGATACAATTGAAACCTATCAAGACAGTGCGACACAAAGTTTGTTGGATTTACCACGATTAGAAAACGAGGACAAGCATGAAGATTAATCAAATGAAAAAAGACGAGTATTTTGAAGGTTTTTATCTGATTAAGCGTGCAGAGGTACGTAAGACAAGAGCAGGAAAGGATTACATTGCCTTTACATTCCAGGATGATACTGGAGAGATTTCAGGCAACCTATGGGATGCTCAACCTTATAATGTCGAAGAATTTACCGCAGGTAAAGTAGTGCATATGGAGGGACGTCGAGAGGTTTATAATAATACTCCTCAGGTAAACCAAATTACCTTACGCTTGCCTACATTTGGTGAGCCAAATGATCCAGCTGATTTCAAAGAGAAACCACCAGTAAATCCTTCCGAAGTACGCGAATACCTAGAGCAAATGATTTTCAAGATTGAGGAAGCAACTTGGCAGCGTGTTGTTCGTGCCCTTTATCGAAAGTATAATAAAGAGTTTTTCACTTTTCCAGCTGCTAAAACAAATCATCATGCCTTTGAAAGTGGACTAGCCTATCATACAGCTACTATGGTTCGCTTAGCGGACAGCATTGGAGATATTTATCCAGAGCTCAATAAGAGTCTACTCTTTGCCGGAATTATGCTTCATGATTTAGCTAAGGTTATTGAACTTACTGGTCCTGAAAATACTGAGTATACGGTTCGTGGAAACTTGATTGGTCATATTGCTTTGATTGATGAAGAAATCACTAAGGTGCTCATGGAGCTCAATATTGATGATACGCGTGAGGATGTCGTTGTTTTGCGTCATGTTATTCTCAGCCACCACGGACAACTAGAGTATGGTAGCCCAGTGCGACCTCGTATTATGGAAGCAGAAATTATTCATATGATTGATAATCTTGATGCCAGTATGATGATGATGACGACAGCCCTTAACCTAGTAGGTCCAGGAGAAATGACAAATCGTCTCTTTGCTATGGATAATCGTTCCTTCTACAAGCCAAAATTTGATTAAAATCGAAATTAAGCGAGCATTTTATATGAAAATGTTCGTTTTTTGCTGTATTATGGTATAATAGTTAAAAAGTACAGAAAATATAGGTAACATATGAAATTAAAACGAAGTGAACGCATGGTAGTGATTTCAAACTACCTAATTAATAATCCCTATCAATTGACAAGTCTCAATACTTTTGCAGAGCGATATGAAGCTGCTAAGTCTTCAATCTCAGAAGATGTTGCTATCATTAAAAAAGCTTTTGAGGAAAGTCAAATAGGAGAAATCGAAACAGTAACTGGTGCATCTGGCGGTGTTATGTTTACACCGACCATTTCTGATGAAGATGCAAGAAGTCTGGTTGAAGATCTTTGTAAACGTCTTTCAGAGAGTGATCGTATCTTACCAGGTGGTTATCTCTACTTATCTGATTTATTGAGTACACCATCTATTTTGAAAAATGTTGGTCGTATCATTGCTAGTGCCTTTAAGGGACAAAAAATTGATGCCGTTATGACTGTAGCAACTAAAGGAGTTCCTTTAGCAAATGCAGTAGCAGATGTCTTGAACATTCCGTTTGTTATTGTTCGCCGTGACTTAAAAATTACAGAAGGTTCAACTGTATCGGTAAACTACGTTAGTGGTTCAAGTGACCGTATTGAAAAGATGTTCCTTTCAAAACGTAGTTTGAAACCCAATAGCCGCGTCCTTATTGTTGACGATTTTCTTAAAGGTGGTGGTACCATTACGGGTATGATTAGCTTGCTTTCAGAATTTGATAGTGAGTTAGTAGGTGTAGCTGTATTCGCAGAAAATGCCAAGGGCGATCGTGATATCCATGAATATAAATCATTACTTACTGTTTCTGACATTGATGTAAAAGCACAGAAGGTAGAAGTTGAAGTCGGTAATATTTTTGACAAGTAATTAATCTACGATATTATTCCTAATTTGATGATTAGGAATTTTTCTTTTTAACAAGAAACTGTTGACAATAACTATCGAAAAATGATATTATACTAGACGGTACTTTTTACTTTTGGTCTCTCAAAAGTGTACAGAGACGTGCTGACATAAGTTGCAAAAGTACACACAGATATGGGCTGTCACCAAGTGCCATATCAACCAAAAATAAAAAAACACAGGAGAATGTAGATGCCTACAATTAACCAATTGGTTCGTAAACCACGTCAATCAAAAGTTGTTAAATCTAAATCACCAGCTTTGAACGTTGGTTACAATAGCCACAAAAAAGTTCAAACTAACGTATCTTCACCACAAAAACGTGGTGTTGCAACACGTGTTGGAACAATGACACCTAAGAAACCTAACTCAGCCCTTCGTAAATTCGCTCGTGTACGTTTGAGCAACCTTATCGAAGTTACTGCTTACATCCCAGGTATCGGACACAACCTCCAAGAACACAGCGTTGTTCTTATCCGTGGTGGACGTGTAAAAGACCTTCCAGGGGTACGTTACCACATCGTCCGTGGTGCACTTGATACTGCAGGTGTAGCTGATCGTAAACAAAGCCGTTCTAAATACGGTGCTAAACGTCCTAAAGGATAAGAAGGGAGATAAGATAAAATGAGTCGTAAAAATAGAGCGCCTAAACGCGAAGTATTGGCAGATCCATTGTACAATTCAAAAATCGTTACACGTCTTATCAACCGTGTAATGCTTGACGGTAAACGTGGTACTGCTGCAACAATCGTATACGATGCTTTCGAGCAAATTAAAGAAGCAACTGGAAACGATGCTCTTGAAGTATTTGAAACAGCTATGGACAACATCATGCCTGTACTTGAAGTACGTGCACGTCGTGTAGGTGGTTCAAACTACCAAGTCCCAGTTGAAGTTCGTCCAGAACGTCGTACAACTCTTGGTCTTCGTTGGTTGGTTAACGCATCACGTGCGCGTGGTGAACACACTATGAAAGATCGTCTTGCAAAAGAAATCATGGATGCTGCAAACAACACTGGTGCATCAGTTAAGAAACGTGAAGATACTCACAAAATGGCTGAAGCAAACCGTGCCTTTGCACACTTCCGCTGGTAATCATAAGTTTCAAGCTGAATTACAGTCATATATTCATAAGATAAGATTATGGATTTGTAATAGGCTGACTTTGAATTCAAATAATATCATTCCTATCATTTGAAAACCAGTTAAATATTAGTGAAAAACGGGTAGGTCCTGCCTATCCGTTTTTTGACAATAATGTTATAATAAATAAGTAAACTAAAATATTTATAGGAGAATAAACCTAATGGCACGCGAATTTTCACTTGCAAAAACTCGTAATATCGGTATCATGGCCCACGTCGATGCCGGTAAAACAACTACAACAGAGCGTATCCTTTACTACACTGGTAAAATCCACAAAATCGGTGAAACTCACGAAGGTGCATCACAAATGGACTGGATGGAGCAAGAACAAGAACGTGGTATCACCATCACATCTGCCGCTACAACAGCACAATGGGATGGTCACCGCGTTAACATCATCGATACACCAGGACACGTGGACTTCACAATCGAAGTACAACGTTCACTCCGTGTATTGGATGGTGCCGTAACCGTTCTTGACTCACAATCAGGTGTAGAACCTCAAACTGAAACAGTTTGGCGTCAAGCAACTGAGTATGGTGTTCCACGTATCGTATTTGCCAACAAAATGGATAAAATCGGTGCAGACTTCCTTTACTCAGTAAGCACACTTCACGATCGTCTTCAAGCAAACGCTCACCCAATCCAATTGCCAATCGGTGCTGAAGATGATTTCCGTGGTATCATTGACTTGATTAAAATGAAAGCTGAAATCTATACTAATGACCTTGGTACAGATATTCTTGAAGAAGATATTCCAGCAGATTACGTTGATCAAGCAAACGAATACCGTGAAAAATTGATCGAAGCAGTTGCTGAAACTGACGAAGATTTGATGATGAAATACCTTGAAGGTGAAGAAATCACTAACGAGGAATTGAAAGCAGCTATCCGTCGTGCAACAATCAATGTTGAATTCTTCCCAGTTCTTTGTGGTTCTGCCTTCAAGAACAAAGGTGTTCAATTGATGCTTGATGCGGTTATCGATTACCTTCCAAGCCCACTTGATATCCCTGCAATCAAAGGTATCAACCCAGATACAGACGAAGAAGAAACTCGTCCAGCATCTGATGATGAGCCATTTGCAGCTCTTGCCTTCAAGATCATGACTGACCCATTTGTAGGTCGTTTGACATTTATCCGTGTTTACTCAGGTATCCTTCAATCAGGTTCATACGTAATGAACACATCTAAAGGTAAACGTGAACGTATCGGACGTATCCTTCAAATGCACGCTAACAGCCGTCAAGAAATTGAACAAGTATACGCCGGTGATATCGCTGCTGCTATCGGTTTGAAAGATACTACAACTGGTGACTCATTGACTGATGAAAAAGCTAAAGTTATTCTTGAGTCAATCGAAGTTCCAGAACCAGTTATCCAATTGATGGTTGAGCCTAAGACTAAAGCTGACCAAGATAAGATGGGTATCGGTCTTCAAAAACTTGCTGAAGAAGATCCAACATTCCGTGTTGAAACTAACCCTGAAACTGGTGAAACAGTTATCTCTGGTATGGGTGAACTTCACCTTGATGTCCTTGTTGACCGTTTGAAACGTGAACACAAAGTTGAAGCAAACGTAGGTGCTCCACAAGTATCATACCGTGAAACATTCCGTGCAGCTACACAAGCACGTGGATTCTTCAAACGTCAATCTGGTGGTAAAGGTCAGTTTGGTGATGTTTGGATTGAATTTACTCCAAATGAAGAAGGTAAAGGTTTCGAATTCGAAAATGCTATCGTCGGTGGTGTGGTTCCACGTGAATTCATCCCTGCAGTAGAAAAAGGATTGGAAGAATCTATGGCTAACGGTGTCCTTGCTGGATACCCAATGGTTGACATCAAAGCTAAACTTTACGATGGTTCATACCACGATGTCGATTCATCTGAAACTGCCTTCAAGATCGCTGCGTCTCTTGCACTTAAAGAAGCTGCTAAGACTGCACAACCAACTATCCTTGAACCAATGATGCTTGTAACAATCACTGTTCCTGAAGAAAACCTTGGTGATGTTATGGGTCACGTTACAGCTCGTCGTGGACGTGTTGATGGTATGGAAGCACATGGTAACAGCCAAATTGTTCGTGCATATGTTCCACTTGCTGAAATGTTCGGTTATGCAACAACACTTCGTTCTGCAACACAAGGACGTGGTACATTCATGATGGTATTTGACCACTATGAAGATGTTCCTAAATCAGTTCAAGAAGAAATCATCAAGAAAAATTCTGGTGAAGCTTAATTAGAACTTATAAAGTTAAGGTACTTATGAAAGTAAGTGCCTTTTCTGTTTGCAATTTTTTGAAAAAAATTATATAATATGACTGTTGAAAGGTTGAGTTGAAAGCGCTCAAGTTAATCTTTTCACAATAGGGAGAGCTTGCTCTCAAAATTATATTTATTTGATTTTCATAAGGAGGAAATCACTAATGGTAGTTAAAGTTGGTATTAACGGTTTCGGTCGTATCGGTCGTCTTGCTTTCCGTCGTATCCAAAACGTAGAAGGTGTTGAAGTTACACGCATCAACGACCTTACAGATCCAGTTATGCTTGCACACTTGTTGAAATACGACACAACTCAAGGTCGTTTCGACGGTACTGTTGAAGTTAAAGATGGTGGATTTGAAGTTAACGGTAAATTCGTTAAAGTTTCTGCTGAACGTGACCCAGAACAAATTGACTGGGCTAACGACGGTGTAGAAATCGTTCTTGAAGCAACTGGTTTCTTTGCTAAGAAAGATGCTGCTGAAAAACACTTGCACGAAGGTGGAGCTAAGAAAGTTGTTATCACTGCTCCTGGTGGAAACGATGTTAAAACAATCGTATTTAACACTAACCACGACATCCTTGACGGTACTGAAACAGTTATCTCAGGTGCTTCATGTACTACAAACTGCTTGGCTCCAATGGCTAAAGCATTGCAAGATAACTTCGGTGTTAAACAAGGTTTGATGACTACTATCCACGCTTACACTGGTGACCAAATGATCCTTGACGGACCACACCGTGGTGGTGACCTTCGTCGTGCACGTGCTGGTGCTGCAAACATCGTTCCTAACTCAACTGGTGCTGCTAAAGCTATCGGTTTGGTTATCCCAGAATTGAACGGTAAACTTGACGGTGCTGCACAACGTGTTCCAGTTCCAACTGGATCAGTTACTGAATTGGTGGCAGTTCTTGAAAAAGACGTTACTGTTGATGAAGTGAACGCAGCTATGAAAGCAGCTTCAAACGAATCATTCGGTTACACTGAAGATCCAATCGTATCTTCAGATATCGTAGGTATTTCTTACGGTTCATTGTTTGATGCAACTCAAACTAAAGTACAAACTGTTGATGGTAAACAATTGGTTAAAGTTGTTTCTTGGTACGACAACGAAATGTCATACACTTCACAACTTGTACGTACTCTTGAATACTTCGCGAAAATCGCTAAATAATTCAATTGTATAAAAAGAAGAGCTTCGGCTCTTTTTTTATTTCTCAAAATAATAAAACAGCCGTATAAATTGGCTGTCATAATCTTAGTGGTATTGTGATTTATGAATAAGCTAGAAGGAATTCCAAATAAGTAGAAAGAGCATGACACAACCCCAGGAGTTTTTATTGTGTTTTTGAATGGCTAGCATACCATAAATTAGTATAAAAACGGTAAGTGCTTCAAATAAGGTATAGATATCAAAACCAATGATTCCATGGATAAGAAGGCAAAAAATCGCACAAGTTATTGCTCCACTATCTAACCAAGAGTAAGGAGATGGAAAACGTATGCGTATCTTTTCAGCGATGACTACATAGTTAAATCCTTCCCAGAATCCCCAAATAAGACAGATGAATAGGTATGCTAGGATATTACTAGGAAATGATTGTATCATTACTTCTTTTGTTAATTGTATTGATTGAAGAGGTAGATAGGAATGAATCTGGTGAGTAACTACTTTCAATATGATAAGTGGTAAGGCTATAAGAAGAGATTGAAAAAGGGTAGGAACTAGTTTTTTTGTGATTAATCTAAAGTATCTGAAAGATTCTTTACGATAAAGCATAACAGTGCTGGTTCCCAAGCCTGCAATGGCAAATTGACAACTGGCTAATAAGATTAATCGAAGCCATAGTGGTACTAAGGTTTGGTTAGTGTAGGAAAAAAGAGTTGGTTTAAAAGTAAGAAAGAGTAGAAGAGGAACAAGGGTAAGAATGAGGATTACATTTAGATCATAGTCAGCTTGTTGCTGCCTATTGTTTAGTTGTTTTTTCATAGCTTTTTTACCTTTCTATTTTGATTATATGATAAATGTATTATACTAGCAATAAGCTAGAAATCCTTCTGATTTTGCTATCTCTTTTATGCATTTTGTGATATAATGAAAACGTATTAAAAAATTAAGGAGTCTGATCAAATGGCTAAATTGACTGTTAAAGATGTTGACTTGAAAGGGAAAAAAGTTCTCGTTCGTGTTGACTTCAACGTACCTGTAAAAGATGGCGTGATCACTAACGATAACCGTATCACTGCTGCTCTTCCAACTATCAAGTACATTCTTGAACAAGGCGGACGTGCAATCCTCTTCTCTCACCTTGGACGTGTAAAAGAAGAAGCTGATAAGGAAGGAAAATCACTTGCTCCTGTAGCCGCTGACTTGGCTGCGAAATTGGGTCAAGACGTTAAATTTATCCCAGGCGTTACACGTGGTGCAGAATTGGAAGCAGCTGTTAACGCTCTTGAAGATGGACAAGTTCTCTTGGTTGAAAACACTCGTTTTGAAGATGTTGATGGCAAGAAAGAATCTAAAAACGATCCTGAACTTGGTAAATACTGGGCATCACTTGGAGATGGTATCTTCGTAAACGATGCATTCGGTACAGCTCACCGTGCACACGCATCTAACGTTGGTATCTCAGCAAATGTTGACAAAGCTGTTGCTGGTTTCCTTCTTGAAAATGAAATTGCTTACATCAAAGAAGCAGTTGAAACTCCAGAACGTCCATTCGTAGCTATCCTTGGTGGTTCTAAAGTATCTGATAAGATCGGTGTTATCGAAAACTTGCTTGAAAAAGCTGATAAAGTTCTTATCGGTGGTGGGATGACTTACACATTCTACAAAGCTCAAGGTATCGAAATCGGTAACTCACTTGTAGAAGAAGATAAATTGGATGTGGCGAAAGCTCTTCTTGAAAAATCAAACGGTAAATTGATTTTGCCAGTTGACTCAAAAGAAGCTAATGCATTTGCTGACTACACTGAAGTGAAAGACACTGAAGGTGAAGCAGTAGACCCAGGTTTCCTTGGTTTGGATATCGGTCCTAAATCAATTGCTGAATTCGATAAAGCCTTGACTGGTGCGAAAACAGTTGTATGGAACGGACCTATGGGTGTATTTGAAAATCCTGACTTCCAAGCTGGTACAATCGGTGTGATGGACGCTATCGTGAAACAACCAGGCGTTAAATCAATCATCGGTGGTGGTGATTCAGCTGCCGCAGCTATCAACCTTGGTCGTGCAGATAAATTCTCATGGATCTCTACTGGTGGTGGTGCTTCTATGGAACTTCTTGAAGGTAAAGAACTTCCAGGATTGGCTGCACTTACTGATAAATAAGTCTATTAGAATGATAAGAGTTGGGAAACCAACTCTTTTTTGTGTCATCTCATTGAGTGTTTGATAGAGGCTAAAACTATTATTGGAAAGTAAGTTTCTCTCTAAAAATTGGCGATTATTAGTTAGAACTTTGCAGTAACATACTGTATAAGTAGCCAAATGGTTCATAATCATGTTAAAATGGTAAAATGGGATTGAAATTTGAACCGAAAAAATTTAAATTTGGTATGCGTACACTTAAGACGGGACTTGCTGTCTTTCTTGTTTTAGGTCTTTTTTCTGCTTTAGGTTGGGAAGGGCTTCAGATTGGTTGTTTGACAGCAGTCTTTAGTCTTCGAGAAAACTTTGATAGAAGTATTCAGTTTGGTAAATCACGTATTTTTGCGAATACGGTTGGAGGTCTTTTGTCGCTATTATTTTACTTTGTGAATATGTGGTTTCATCATTCAGTTTGGGTGACCTTGCTATTGGTTCCAATTTTGACAATGTTAACGATTGTCATTAATGTGTCTTTTAATAATGCTTCTGGTGTTATTGGAGGGGTGGCTGCACTTTTGATTATTACCTTGTCTATTCCGCCTGATAATACCTTTACTTATGTTATTGCTAGAGTCTTTGAAACTTTCTGTGGAGTCTTTATAGCAATCCTTGTCAATTATGATTATGATTGGCTACTTAAACATTTAAAATAAGAATGATAGGGTTCTATTGGACTCTATTTTTTATGATTTTTCGATAAAATCCTTAAATTAGAGCGAATACACAATGTAATGTTCGGGAATTGCTTGTTGTGTAAGAAAAAGTAACATAAACTGTTGACATGTAGAAATATTCAGAATATAATTGTTAGGAAAGGAGGATAATCATGGCAAGAGAGAAAGAATTAAGGCGTTCTCTAGCTGTTTTTCCGATTGGAACAGTTATGAAGTTGACGGATTTAACCGCTCGTCAAATTCGTTACTATGAAGATCAAGGTTTAATTCAACCTGAACGTACAGCTGGAAATCGTCGGATGTACTCATTAAATGATATGGATCGTTTATTGGAAATCAAAGATTTTTTGGATGATGGTTACAATATTGCAGCGATTAAACATGAGTACGAAGAGCGTGAAGTTCGTGCCCAACAAAAACAAGTGGCTTTAACAGATGCGGACGTTCGACGTATCTTGCATGATGAACTCCTTCAGCAAGGCCGTTTTACGACCCCGTCACAACAATTTGGTAACTTGCGTATCTAATTACGCTTTGAACTTTTATTTTTGGTTTTTATAAAGGAGACCCCTATTATGGCAATCACAGCAGCTGATATTCGTCGCGAAGTCAAAGAGAAGAATGTTACTTTCTTGCGTTTAATGTTCTCTGATATCCTTGGTGTTATGAAGAACGTTGAAATTCCTGCGACAGATGAACAGTTGGATAAGGTACTTTCAAATAAAGCTATGTTTGATGGTTCATCAATCGAGGGATTTGTTCGTATCAACGAATCTGATATGTATCTTTATCCAGATCTTGATACGTGGACAGTTTTCCCTTGGGGCGATGAAAATGGTGCAGTAGCTGGTCTTATTTGTGATATCTATACTTCTGCGGGTGAACCATTTGCTGGTGACCCTCGTGGTAACTTGAAAAAAGCTTTGCGTCATATGGAAGAAGTTGGTTATAAATCATTTAACCTTGGACCAGAACCAGAATTTTTCCTTTTCAAATTAGATGAGCAAGGTAATCCTACGCTTGAAGTTAACGATAAAGGTGGTTATTTTGACCTTGCACCAACTGACCTTGCAGACAACACACGTCGTGAAATCGTTAATGTGTTGACAGAAATGGGATTTGATGTTGAGGCATCTCACCATGAAGTGGCGGTTGGTCAACATGAAATCGACTTCAAGTATACAGATGTTTTGAAGGCTTGTGATAATATCCAAATTTTCAAATTGGTTGTTAAGACAATCGCTCGTAAACATGGTCTTTATGCGACATTTATGGCGAAACCTAAATATGGTATTGCTGGTAGCGGTATGCACTGTAACATGTCTCTCTTCACTGAAGAAGGAAATGCATTCTTTGATCCAGAGGATCCACGTGGTATGCAATTGTCTCAAGACGCTTACTACTTCCTTGGTGGTTTGATGAAACATGCATACAACTATACTGCAATTATTAACCCAACAGTTAACTCTTACAAACGTTTGGTTCCTGGATATGAAGCTCCTGTATATATTGCATGGGCAGGTAGCAACCGTTCACCATTAATCCGCGTTCCTGCGTCTCGTGGTATGGGTACACGTTTGGAATTGCGTTCAGTAGACCCAATGGCAAACCCATACTTGGCACTTGCTGTTCTTTTGGAAGCTGGTCTTGATGGTATTATTAACAAGGTTGATGCTCCAGATCCAGTTGAAACAAACATTTACTCAATGTCTCCTGAAGAACGTAAAGAAGCAGGTATTATTGATTTGCCATCAACACTTCGTAACGCTCTTAAAGCATTGGAAACAGATGAAGTGGTTCGTCAAGCTTTGGGTAATCATATCTATACAAACTTCCTTGATGCGAAACGTATGGAATGGGCAAGCTATGCTACCTTTGTTTCACAATGGGAAATTGATAACTACTTGGACATTTATTAAGGAATTAAATTTGAAAATCAGGTTATGCCTGGTTTTCTTTTTCTTCTAAATTTATTAAGTTCTTGGACAAATTACGTAGTTTTAACTGAGCTGTTTTCTTTTGTCATATTTCTTTATTCCCCCTTAATCGCATTAAAATATGAGAGTGTTAAACTAATTCCATATTAATCTTATTCAGGGGGAAATATGAAAACTACAAAAAAAGCTGCTTTGGCAGCAGCCTCAAGTGCATTATTGCTCGGTCTTACAGTCGCACAAACAGTTAATGCTGATACTTATACAGTTCAAAATGGAGATTCATTCTTCGGGATTGCTAGTCAGTATGGTGTAGATCCTTATCAATTAGCAGCTGAAAATGGCATGACTATTTGGTCAACAATTGTTCCTGGTGGAAGCTTGGAAGTTTCAGGAGCTACTACGGCAGTTGAAGAAACAACAGAAGTTTCTTCTTCAGAGGTAACAGCTACTGATTCAGATGCTACTTGGAATCGCTATCCAGTTGGTCAATGTACATGGGGTGTTAAGGAAGTCGCTCCATGGGCAAGTAACTGGTGGGGTAATGGTGGTGATTGGGCCGGAAGCGCTGCTAGCCAAGGTTATGCTGTAGGTTCAACACCTGTGACAGGATCAATTGTATGTTGGACTGATGGTGGTTATGGTCACGTTGGTTATGTAACACAAGTTGGTCAAGATGGTCAAATTCAAATCTTGGAGTCAAATTATCAAGGTCAACAACAAATCAATAACTATCGTGGTTGGTTTGATCCACAAAATTCACTAACACCAGGTTCAGTATCTTACATTTATCCAGGTGCATAAAACGGAAAGAAGCGCTTATAGCGCTTTTTTACTTACTGAAGGATTGTGTATTGGACTAGATTTAAACTTAAAAAATGGTAGCTAGATGGCTACCATTTTTTTATGGCTCTATAATTTCTGTAGTGGGTAAAACCACTGTAGAGATTATAGAGCTTTTTGAGTGTAAACAAAAAGTCCCATAAGAACTATAATGAAAAGCAACCAAACCATCATTAGGAAGAACTTATGAGACTTATTAAGAATACCACAGAATTAATCGGAATTAAAGACCAAAATATCAAGATTTCACTTGTTTTTGAAACTGACACTC
>NZ_JACLQM010000022.1:0-22187 GCF_016648655.1 Streptococcus sp. 17.1 | reverse complement strand
GCGTCTTTAGGCGCTGGCTGGTATTATGGGCTTATAGCCCTTGATCAAACCACCCGTTAGACGGGTGGTTATGATTTCAGTGCATGAAAAAAACAACCGTTCTCACGATTGTTCAATAGATTTAAACCTTTTCAAGGACAGACTGGGTTACCCAAGTCTTGCGATTTCCGATTTGGACGAGGATGCCATCGCTAGGTGGGTCAATGGCTAGCACTTTGAAGTTACCTGGAATAGTAAAGGTCTCACCAGGATTGAGGTACTGGTCTGAAGTTGGATTGCCTTGTCCATCAACTTCAAGAACAGGTCCAGGATCAACGATATTGTGTTTGGTTGGTGTGCCTCCTGCTAAATCTTGGCTGGTGATGTTATTTCCTACTATAGATGTTACACGGAAAGTACCTGTAAATCGGACAGTATCACCAATGTTGATAGAAGAGTTGGTTGTATTACTAGTCTGAGTTCCTGATTCAAGGTCTTTAAAGTGAATATAGCCGGATACTTGACTTTTATGGAAGCTACGTTTGTGGTATTTCTCAGGTCCTTGCCCCACATCGTAGTTGTACTCCTCAATCGTTACCTGATCTCCTTGAACGTCAGCAACCCAGGCTACATGCCCCATGTGACCGGCCCCGTTGACACCAGCTGAAAACCAAGCGATGCTCCCTACGGCAGGATTCATGTCGACACGGTAACCATTGGCACGTGCGATACTTCCCCATGTAATGGCATTCCCATAGCCTACAGGTAGGTTGAAACCATTGGTGTTGCTGAGACGATAGGCTGCAAAGGATGTACACTGACGCCAGTACATGGTCCAAGGGTCTACGCCGAAGCCACCATATTTCCAAGAGGAAGGATAGTCATCTCCGAGAACAGCCGCCTGTGCAGAGGAGCCACACGAAACCGATACAGTCGCTAGACAAGCTAGCGGTAAAAGACAATTAAGTAATTTTTTCTTCATTTTAACCTCCACCTACCTATTCGCAGTTTTTCTGGAAAATGAAGATAATTTGTCTATTTTCAAAAAACTATATATAATTATATAAAATAATATATAAGGAGTTAATTATGACTGTTGTAGAGAAGCGTGTTCAAGTAAATTTCCAAACTAACCCGATTTTGTTGGAAAGGGCAAGAAAAATTGTAAAGGCAAATAATTTAGATATGAGTAAATCGTTTAATTTGTTTTTGGAGACGATTGTTGCTACCGAGCAAATACCAGTAATGACGGAGGATGAATTGCTAAAAGAAAGGCTGTTTAGGCAGCTTAAAGCTGAGGTAGCAGAGAGTGTAGCTGAGTATCAGGCGGGTAATATGATACCCCTTGAGGAGGTTAAGGATGAATACAACCTATAGTCTTTCACTCACTAAGCGTGCTCGCTCGTCTTTGAGAAGTATATATGACTACATTCGTGATGTACTTTCTAATGAAACTGCTGCCAAGAAGATGGTTTCGAAGCTTTTGCAAGGAATGGAAAGTTTGAAGACTTTTCCTGAGGCTGGTTTTAATGCAGATCAACGTTATGGTAAAAGAATCAATGACACATTTGAGACACGAGCACTTGTCGTTAAACGCTATGTCATACTTTATTTTATAGACGAAAGTAGAAAAGAGATTGTAGTCTCCCACATCTTTAGTTCTAAAAGCGACTATATCAAGTTGTTATAAAAAAATTAAGATTAGTAGTGAGGAAATCTCCGACGGGAGAAAGTACTTGCTACTTTTTCGTTATGATAAATTGTCTAGCTTTGAGGGAGCAGTACATCCCGCTACCTGAAGGGCTGCCTTTTTTATGTTCAAATTTGGATACACACCCATATCTCCGAACAAATATGTTATAATGGTTATGTATAATTCGTGAAAATTGCTAATTTTTCCGAATGATTGTCGTTAACGGGCATTTGCCCCTAGTCTTATTTGATATTGAGGTATCTTTCAAATGAAACTTTTGGTTGTTGGTTCTGGTGGTCGTGAACATGCGATTGCCAAGAAATTATTGGAGTCTAAGGATGTTGAGCAAGTTTTCGTAGCTCCTGGTAATGACGGGATGACATTGGACGGTCTTGATTTGATCAATATCGGAATTTCCGAACATTCTAAGCTAATTGACTTCGCAAAGGCGAACGATATTGCTTGGACCTTTATCGGTCCAGATGATGCCCTTGCGGCTGGTATCGTGGATGATTTCAATGCAGCTGGTCTTAAGGCTTTTGGTCCGACCAAGGCTGCAGCTGAACTTGAGTGGTCTAAGGATTTTGCTAAGGAAATCATGGTCAAATACGACGTTCCGACAGCAGCCTATGGCACATTTTCAGCTTTCGAGGAAGCCAAGGCCTACATCGAGGAAAAAGGCGCTCCAATCGTCGTCAAGGCAGACGGCTTGGCCCTAGGTAAAGGTGTCGTCGTTGCGGAGACGGTTGAGCAAGCCGTCGAAGCTACTCACGAGATGCTTTTGGACAATAAATTCGGTGATTCAGGTGCGCGAGTGGTCATCGAGGAATTTCTTGACGGGGAAGAGTTTTCTCTCTTTGCCTTTGTCAATGGAGATAAATTCTACATTATGCCAACGGCTCAGGACCACAAACGTGCTTATGATGGGGACAAGGGCCCTAACACTGGTGGGATGGGTGCCTATGCGCCGGTTCCTCACTTGCCACAGAGTGTGGTTGACACAGCGGTTGACACTATTGTCAAGCCAGTCCTTGAAGGTATGATTAAAGAAGGTCGTCCTTACACTGGTGTCCTTTACGCTGGTCTTATTTTGACAGCTGACGGCCCTAAAGTCATCGAGTTTAACTCACGTTTTGGCGATCCTGAAACGCAAATCATCTTGCCTCGTTTGACTTCTGATTTTACGCAAAATATCACTGACATTTTGGATGGCAAAGAGCCAGCTATTACTTGGACGGATAAGGGTGTGACACTAGGTGTGGTTGTAGCCTCAAACGGCTACCCACTGGCTTATGAGAAGGGTGTCAAACTTCCAGCCAAGACAGAAGGCGACATCATCACTTACTATGCCGGTGCGAAATTCGCTGAAAACGGGCAAGACCTCCTCTCAAATGGTGGACGCGTTTATATGCTGGTTACCACAGCAGACACCGTCAAAGACGGCCAAAACATTATTTACAACGAACTCAACAAACAAAACACAGAAGGCCTCTTCTACCGTACGGATATCGGTAGCAAAGCAAACAAATAATCGGCGACCGTAGGTCGTAAAAGGCGAGCGAAAGCGAGCTAATGAGCGACAATCACCGCTGTTGTGAAAAAACGATTGGCTAATAAAGCCAATCGTTTAGGGAAATCGGAAGACTTAAGGCTTCCGATTTAGGCATGAGACACCTTTGGTGGCTGCTGCCGTCCCTCACAACCTAAGGTGATTGTCAAAAAAGGAAGAAAAAGGAAAAATTATGACTAAACCAGTAATTTCCATTATCATGGGCTCAAAATCCGACTGGGCAACCATGCAAAAAGCTGCTGAAGTCCTCGACAACTTCGGCGTCGCTTACGAAAAGAAAGTTGTTTCCGCACACCGTACACCGGACCTCATGTTCAAACATGCCGAAGAAGCACGTAGCCGTGGCATCAAGGTCATCATCGCTGGTGCTGGTGGTGCTGCTCACTTGCCAGGGATGGTTGCTGCCAAAACAACCCTTCCAGTCATTGGTGTGCCAGTAAAATCACGTGCTCTTAGCGGTGTAGATTCGCTCTATTCTATCGTTCAGATGCCAGGTGGTGTACCTGTCGCAACCATGGCTATCGGTGAAGCTGGTGCGACAAACGCTGCCCTCTTTGCCCTCCGTCTCCTCTCAGTAGAAGACAAGGCCATTGCAGATGCGCTTGCTAACTTTGCTGAAGAACAAGGAAAAATCGCAGAGGAGTCTACAAATGAGCTCAACTAAAACCATTGGTATCATCGGTGGTGGTCAACTCGGTCAGATGATGGCTATCTCAGCTATCTACATGGGCCATAAGGTTATTACCCTTGATCCTGCAGCAGATTGTCCCTCTTCTCGTGTGTCTGAGGTCATCGTGGCACCCTACGATGACGTAGACGCCCTTCGCCAGTTGGCAGACCGCTGTGATGTTCTCACTTATGAGTTTGAAAATGTCGACGCTGACGGCCTTGACGCTGTTATCAAAGACGGTCAGCTTCCACAAGGGACAGACCTGCTTCGTATTTCACAAAACCGTATCTTTGAAAAGGATTTCCTCTCAAACAAGGCTAAAGTAACCGTTGCCCCTTACAAGGTAGTGACATCTAGCCTTGATTTGGAAGGTATTGACCTTTCTAAAAAATATGTCCTCAAGACTGCGACAGGTGGTTACGATGGCCATGGTCAAAAAGTCATCACGTCAGCTGACGATTTGGAAGAGGCAAATGCCCTTGCTAACTCAGCCGAGTGTGTCTTGGAAGAGTTCGTTAACTTCGACCTTGAAATTTCAGTCATCGTGTCTGGTAATGGCAAGGATGTGACGGTTTTCCCAGTTCAGGAAAATATCCATCGCAACAACATCCTCTCTAAAACCATCGTTCCTGCTCGCATTTCTGACAGTCTAGCTGAGAAAGCTAAAGCTATGGCAGTGAAGATTGCTGAGCAACTTAACCTTTCTGGTACCCTCTGTGTGGAAATGTTTGCGACAGCTGATGACATCATCGTCAACGAAATTGCCCCACGTCCACACAATTCAGGGCACTACTCAATCGAAGCTTGCGACTTTTCACAGTTTGACACGCATATCTTGGGTGTTCTCGGAGCACCACTTCCAGCAATCCACCTTCATGCACCTGCTGTCATGCTCAACGTCCTCGGCCAACACGTCGAAGCAGCTGAGCGTTATGTCACAGAAAATCCAAGCGCCCACCTCCACATGTATGGTAAACTAGAAGCGAAGCACAACCGCAAAATGGGGCATGTGACTTTGTTTAGTGATGAACCAGACAGTGTGGTTGAGTTTGGGAAAGGGATTGATTTTTAAGTGAAAATAGCGATTCTAGGACTTGGAGTGATCGGGACTACTTATGCCTATGCTTTTCAAAAAGCAGGTCATCAAGTGGAACACGTACTGAGAGATAGTAAGAAAAACAATGCTCCCAAGGAGTTGTCGGTTGATCTGCTAGATGGCCGCTATCATTCCAAAGGTGAGAACAAACACGACACCTATGAAGTTCATGTGGCAGAAGCTGATTCGGAATATGATTTTATTTTTCTGAGTGTGCGTCATGGGTTTGTCAAAGAAGCTGTGGAAACCTTGCGAAAAAATAATATCAAAGGCACTCTCGTTTTCTTCTGCAATTTCTGGAATACTCGAAAAGAGGTCCAAGAGTGGGCAGGAGATTACGACTATATTCTGGCTTTTCCGACAGCGGGTGGTCATATGCAGGAGAACCATTTAGATGGCGTCTTGTTTGACCATTTAATGCTAGAAGGTGAGCAAAAAGCACACATTTCTAACTATGCTGATTTGACGGATTTACTGACTTCTGCAGATTTGAAGTGGGAAGTTCCTCATGATATGGTCGAGTGGATTTGGATTCACATGGCGATTAATGCGGGTGTTACTTCGACAGCTGCTCGTTCAGGAAATTTGGAAAACCCAGAAGAATTGGCTTTGAACTTGATGAATAGTTCTTCGGAATTATCATTAGCCATCAAGGCCATTCGGGAAGCTTTGAAAGTGGTAGAAGCGCGTGGCGTAAATTTGAAGCTTTATAAGGCAGAACTCTTGCCATACAAAATTCCCGCTTGGATTGCAGGAAAAGCCATGAAAGTCATGTTTGCGAAAAATGAGCTGACACGAAAAATTATGACCTTGCACAATGATAAACAGGACATCTTCTACTGTTGTCAAAGTGTTTATCAGACCGGTCAGGAGTTAGGTGTGAAGATGCCCATTCTAGAAGCAAACATGAAGGGAATTTCGATTTAGGAGGTTTTATGATTCAACTCATCGTCAACGCATTTGTTGAAAAAGATAAGACTGGAGCAGTCGTTGAAGTCTTGTATGCTAGTAGCGATCACGAAAAAGTGAAAGCTAAGTATGAAGAGTTGATTGCTCAATATCCTGATAACTATTTGGCTATCTATGATGTCCCGCTAGATACGGAATTGAATACACTGGATCATTATCCATCTGTGTGGATTGGGAAAGAAGAATTTGAATAAGATTTCCATCGGTTGCTTAGCTGATGTGAAATATCAAAAGAATATTGCATATAAAACTAAAAAGAAGTGGACATAGGATCCCATTAATTTGAGCTCAAACGTCCAATCTTTGATAGAATTAAATAAACAAAAAAGAAAGGAACAAGGGTACTCGTATTCACAAAAACTGAATACGGGCTACGGACTTGGTCAAAAAGATAGTTTTTCCTAGAAGCTGACGCTTCTTCGTCTAAACTCCTATTTTGACTGTGTCCGCTTAACGCCCTTAATATCTTAATTATGATCGAACGTTACTCTCGCCCTGAGATGGCGAACATTTGGACTGAAGAAAATAAATACCGTGCTTGGCTTGAGGTGGAAATCTTAGCGGACGAGGCATGGGCTGAATTGGGAGAAATCCCTAAGGAAGATGTGGCTTTGATTCGCGAAAAAGCGGACTTTGACATCGACCGTATTCTTGAAATCGAGCAGCAAACGCGTCACGATGTGGTTGCCTTCACACGTGCGGTTTCTGAGACTCTTGGCGAAGAGCGTAAGTGGGTTCACTATGGTTTGACATCTACTGACGTGGTAGATACTGCCTATGGTTACCTCTACAAACAAGCCAACGACATCATCCGTCGTGACCTTGAAAACTTCACCAACATCATCGCTGACAAAGCGAAAGAACACAAGTTCACCATCATGATGGGTCGTACCCACGGTGTGCACGCTGAGCCTACAACTTTTGGTCTTAAATTGGCGACTTGGTACAGCGAAATGAAACGTAACATCGAGCGTTTCGAGCATGCTGCTGCTGGTGTGGAAGCTGGTAAGATTTCTGGTGCGGTTGGTAACTTTGCCAACATCCCACCATTCGTTGAAAAATACGTCTGCGACAAACTTGGTATCCGTGCTCAAGAAATCTCAACACAGGTACTTCCTCGTGACCTTCACGCTGAGTACTTTGCAGTTCTTGCTAGCATCGCAACTTCTATCGAACGTATGGCAACTGAAATCCGTGGTCTTCAAAAATCAGAACAACGTGAAGTGGAAGAGTTCTTTGCCAAAGGTCAAAAAGGGTCTTCAGCAATGCCTCACAAACGTAACCCGATCGGTTCTGAAAACATGACAGGTCTTGCACGTGTCATCCGTGGTCACATGGTAACAGCTTATGAAAATGTGTCACTCTGGCATGAACGTGATATCTCTCACTCATCAGCGGAGCGTATCATCACACCAGACACAACCATCTTGATTGACTACATGCTCAACCGATTTGGAAACATCGTTAAGAACTTGACAGTCTTCCCAGAAAACATGATCCGCAACATGAACTCTACGTTTGGTTTGATCTTCAGTCAACGTGCGATGCTGACTTTGATTGAAAAAGGCATGACGCGTGAGCAAGCTTACGACCTTGTTCAACCGAAGACTGCTCAATCATGGGATAACCAAGTAGACTTCAAACCACTTCTTGAAGCAGATCCAGAGGTAACTTCTCGCCTCACCCAAGAAGAAATCGACGAGATCTTCAACCCAGTTTACTACACTAAACGTGTTGATGAAACCTTCGAACGCATCGGTTTGGGTGACTAATTGAAGCAATACAGTAAAAAAGCAGGGCAGACCTGCTTTTTTTGATGGTGACATTTATGTCACTATTTTTGTTCTCTTTTCAGCTGTATAATAGAGTCATCGCTAGAAAACTGTCAGGAAGGAGAAGTTAGCCATCTTAAAAGGACGATTTAACTGTTTACCGGAACTTAGTCTCTTAATAGTAAACATTGCTTATAATATCATCCGCATCATGAATGATCTTGGAAGTATCAAAGCCCCCTCTTGGTTTTTAGATATGGATATTCCTAGTGGTTCCTTACTGTTACTTATTTTGCTTATTATTTTAAAAAGTGATGTAAGATAATAATTTCTTAAGTTACCTTTAAGGTTATTAAGGTATATTATAACCATCCTAATAGAGTAACTAGCTTTTGTGAGCTAGAGGTAAACATAATTTTTTCATAACAAATCTCCCCGCAGAAAGTCTAGAAATATAGGCTTTTTTCTTGTTTTTTGAGGTTTTATTAGGATGTTTTAAGAAAGTACTTGAAAACCCTTCCAAAACAAGGTAATATAGTTATATAAAGATTCTATTGGACAAGCGGTCACCTTGGAGGATTAGGAAGAAGAGGTTGGGAAGCCTGTACAATCGTATCTTTTCAGTGGTCTTTGGACTGCTGTGAAAATCCCTTTGGGGATTTTTTTCTGCGATTTAAGGTTTCTTTAAGGTAGGGAGGTTATACTTTAAGTCTCCTAAATAACTTTTACTGAACCTTGTTCAGTAAGTCTCGTTGGCTTACACTTTTTGTAGAACAACGAACTTTTCTTTTTCATAATCTCCAAAAGAGCTCAACACGCTGTGTTGGGTTCTTTTTTTGGCAATTAAAAAAACGCCCTTAGGCGTTTTAAATATAGCTTACATCTCGTCTGGAGCTTCAACACCGAGAAGGCGAAGGGCTTCTTTGAGAACTGTTGCTGTTGCGTAGCAAAGAGCCAAACGGCTGTCACGTTCTGGACTTTCGTCCAAGATACGTGTGTGTGCATAGTATTTGTTAAAGGCTTGGGCCAAGCTGATAGCAAATTTAGCAACGATAGATGGCTCAAAGTTGTCTGATGCACGGTTGATGATACGTGGGAAGTCTTGGATGAGTTTGATGATTTCCCAGCTTTCAACGTCGTTTAGGCTGTATGTAGCATCTGCAGATGGCGTGAAGTTAGCCTTGCGCAAGATAGATTGGATACGAGCGTGTGCATACTGTACGTAAGGTCCAGTTTCTCCCTCGAAGGATACCATGGCATCAAGGTCGAAGTCGTAACCATTCATACGATCTGTTTTAAGGTCGTAAAACTTGATAGCTCCGACACCGACAGCATGAGCAACAGCTTCCTTGTTAGGCAAGTTTGGATTCTTAGCTTCAATTTGAGCTTGGGCACGGTTAACAGCTTCAGCGATTGTTGGCTCAAGCAAGATAACGTTACCTTTACGAGTTGACAATTTCTTACCGTTCTTAGTTACAAGACCAAAGGCAACGTGAGTCATGTCGTCAGACCAGTCGTAGCCCATTTCTTTAAGAACAGCTTTCAACTGTTTGAAGTGAGCAGATTGTTCATTACCAACCACATAGATGGCTTTAGCAAAGTCGTAAGTACGTTTACGGTAGAGGGCAGCAGCCAAGTCACGTGTGATGTAAAGTGTCGCACCATCTGATTTTTTGATGAGGGCTGGGTGTTCGATACCGTATTTTTCAAGGTTAACCACTTGGGCACCTTGAGATTCTTGGAGAAGTCCTTTTTCTGTCAAGATGTCAACGACTTCATCCATCTTATCATTGTAGAAGGCTTCACCGTTGTAGCTATCAAAAGAAACACCGAGTTCATCATAAAGACGGTTGAATTCCACCAAGCTTTCGTCACGGAACCATTGCCAGAGGGCAGTTGCTTCCTCGTCACCAGCTTCCAATTTACGGAACCATTCACGAGCTTCTTCGTCTACAGATGGGTCTTCTTCAGCTTCGGCATTGATACGCACATAAAGTTGAAGGAGTTCGTTGATAGGGTTAGCTTTGACGGCTTCCTCGCTACCCCATTTCTTATAGGCAACAATCAGCATACCAAACTGTTTACCCCAGTCACCCAAGTGGTTGATACGGACTGGTTTGTAGCCTTGTTTAGCTACGATGTTGGCAAGAGCATCAGCGATAACCGTTGAACGCAAGTGACCGATAGAGAAAGGTTTAGCGATGTTAGGACTAGACATATCAAAGGCGATGTTACGTCCGTGACCGATGTTTTGGTCAGCGTAGTGGCTGCCTTGAGCGATGACTTGTCCAAGAACGTCCGCTGAGATTTTTGATTTATCAAGGAAGAAGTTGATGTAAGGACCAACAGCTTCAACTTTTTCAAAGTTTGAGGCATCGATTTTTTCAGCGATGTCTGCTGCAATCATTTGAGGAGCCTTGCGCAAGACTTTAGCCAATGAGAAGGCAGGAAAGGCGAGGTCCCCCATGTCAGCATTTTTAGGGGTTTCAAGCAGATTTTGAATGTTTTCTTGTTCCAATTCGGGAACAACTTTGGCAATTTCTGCTGCAATGAGTTCTTTAGTATTCATAGGTACTCCATTTCAAATCTTGTCATTCATACCTATTTTACCATTATTTTAGTTAATAGGGTAGGGACAAGAAAGCATCTATTAGGAAGTAATTCATGAAAAAATACAAAAATTCTGTTATAATATGCAAAGAATATACATAAAAAGAGGAAAGATAATGAAGAGAGATCGTCAAGCTGTTATCAAACAGATGATTTCAAGAGATAAGATTGGGACACAAGAGGAAATTAAGCAACGCCTAGAGGCGGAAGGTATCACGGTTACTCAGGCTACCTTGTCACGTGACTTGCGTGAGATTGGCCTCTTGAAGCTTCGTGATGAAGAAGGCAGACTCTACTATAGTTTGTCTGAGCATGTGCTTCCAAGTTTGGACCCTACGGTTAAGGATTATGTTAAATCAGTTTCCCGTGCCCAGTTTATGCTGGTCCTTCACACAGAGTTGGGTGAAGCTGATGTTTTGGCCAACCTAATTGACAGTGATGGCAACCCTGAAATTTTAGGAACCGTTGCTGGGGCAGATACTCTATTGGTAATCTGTAAGGATGCTGTGGTTGCTGAAAAACTGGAAAGCGAGTTTCACTGATGAATACTCCTCATCAGGATCTCCAAAAAGCCAAAGAAGAGTTAATCGACCTCCTCAAACACCATGAGGCGGTTCTTGCTTTTCAAGAGGCTGAGAAAGCTATTGGACAGGTACCTCAAATCAGTCATCTGGCTGGACAGATGAAGGCTTATCAACAAGAAGCAGTGCTTTTTCAAAAAATTGAGAAACAACGTGCCTATGAGGAGGCAGGTGAACAAGCAGATTTGATTCAGCATGAGTTGGAAAATTTGCCTATTGTTCAGGACTACCGCCAAAAAATGCAGGATGCCAGTGACTTGATCCAATATGTGACCAAGTCTATCGAAGAAAGGATTAACGAGGAGTTAAGACATGGCTAAGGAAAAAATATCTCCAGGAATGCAGCAGTATTTGGATATCAAGGAAAATTATCCAGATGCTTTTTTGCTCTTCCGTATGGGTGATTTTTACGAATTATTTTATGATGATGCCGTTAAGGCTGCCCAGATTTTGGAAATTAGCCTAACCAGTCGTAATAAGAATGCTGATAATCCTATTCCCATGGCTGGTGTTCCTTATCATTCAGCTCAAGCCTATATTGATGTCTTGGTTGAGATGGGCTACAAGGTAGCCATTGCTGAGCAGATGGAGGATCCTAAACAGGCTGTTGGTGTGGTTAAGCGTGAGGTGGTTCAGGTTATCACGCCAGGGACAGTGGTTGACAGTTCTAAACCTGATAATGCCAACAATTTCTTGGTAGCCATTGACAAGGCTGGAAGTCGATTCGGCCTGGCCTATATGGATGTGTCAACGGGTGAATTTTTTGCGACAGAGTTGGACGATTTCAGTTCAGTTTGTAGTGAAATTCAGAACCTTAAGGCACGTGAAGTAGTAGTTGGTTATGATTTACCTGAAGCTGATGAACAGATTTTGGTCAAGCAACTCAACCTTCTACTTTCCAAGGAAACAGAGGTTTACGATGATGTCCACTTGATTGACACCAGCTTGACAGACTTGGAAAGCAGTGTAGCGGGTAAACTTCTCCAGTATGTGCACCGTACTCAGATGCGCGAGCTCAGTCATTTACAAAAGGCTCAGCACTATGAGATTAAGGATTACTTGCAGATGTCCTATGCGACCAAGTCAAGTTTGGATTTACTAGAAAATGCTAGAACGGGCAAGAAACACGGATCTCTTTTCTGGCTCTTGGATGAAACCAAGACAGCTATGGGAATGCGTCTCTTGCGAACTTGGATTGATCGTCCTTTAGTGAATCAAGCCACTATCACCGAGCGTCAGAATATTATCCAAGTTTTCTTGGACAATTTCTTTGAGCGGAGTGACTTGACTGAGAGTCTAAAAGGTGTTTACGATATTGAGCGCCTGGCCAGTCGTGTTTCCTTTGGCAAGGCTAATCCAAAAGATTTGATTCAGTTAGGTCATACTTTGGCTCAAGTACCGGTGATTAAGGCGATTTTGGAGTCTTTTAATGACGATGCCTTGTCACGTCTTTTACAAGAGTTAGATGCTCTGCCAGAATTAGAGAGTTTGATTCGGTCGGCTATTGATCCAGATGCTCCTGCAACCATTACAGAAGGTGGCATTATCCGTGCTGGTTTTGATGAGACCTTGGACAAGTATCGCAAGGTGATGAGTGAGGGAACCTCATGGATCGCAGATATCGAAGCTAAAGAACGTGAAGCATCTGGTATTACAACACTAAAGATTGATTATAACCGTAAAGATGGTTATTACTTCCATGTGACCAACTCTAACCTTAGCTTGGTTCCTGACCATTTCTTCCGCAAGGCAACTCTGAAAAATTCAGAGCGCTTTGGAACTGCTGAGTTGGCTAAAATTGAAGGTGAGATGCTTGAGGCGCGTGAAAAATCATCAACGCTAGAGTATGATATTTTCATGCGTGTCCGTGAACAGGTTGAACGCTATATTGACCGTTTGCAATCTTTGGCTAAGGCTATTGCGACAGTCGATGTGCTTCAGAGTCTAGCTGTTGTAGCAGAGACCAATCATTATGTTCGCCCTATTTTCAATGATGAGCATCGTATTGTTATTGATCAAGGCCGTCATGCAGTGGTTGAGAAGGTTATGGGCGTTCAAGAATACATTCCAAACACCATTACCTTTGATAGTCAGACCAATATTCAGCTCATCACAGGACCAAATATGAGTGGTAAATCCACCTATATGCGTCAGTTAGCCTTGTCAGTAGTTATGGCTCAGATGGGGTCTTACGTGCCAGCAGATAGTATTGACTTGCCAGTTTTTGATGCTATCTATACACGTATTGGTGCTGCAGATGACCTGATTTCAGGGCAGTCGACCTTCATGGTTGAGATGATGGAGGCTAACCAGGCTATTAAGCGGGCGACACCTAATTCCTTGATTATTTTTGATGAGTTGGGACGTGGGACAGCTACCTATGACGGTATGGCTCTGGCCCAGTCTATCATTGAGTTTATTCATGACAAGGTGGGGGCTAAAACCATGTTTGCGACCCATTATCATGAGTTGACAGCTCTGTCAAATACTTTGACACACCTTGTCAACGTTCATGTGGCGACACTTGAAAAGGACGGCGAAGTGACCTTCCTTCACAAGATTGTCGATGGCCCAGCCGATAAATCTTATGGTATTCATGTGGCTAAGATTGCAGGTTTACCAGCAGATTTACTGGAACGTGCTGACACCATCTTGACACAACTAGAGGGCGATACAGTTACCATCCAACCTCAGGAAAAGGTATCGCCTCAAGAGAAGCCTGCCACTGAAACGCATGTCAACGAGCAAATCTCTCTCTTTGATGATTTTACTGAAAATCCAGTTCTTCAAGAGTTGCGTGATTTAGATATTTACAACATGACACCTATGCAAGTCATGATGGCTGTAGCAGATTTAAAACAGAAACTATAAAAGAAGCTTGTCAATTGACAGGCTTCTTGTCTTTTATAGGTGTTTCAATTCTTGGTTGAGTTCTTCAATATCCTTTTTCATTTTCCAATAAGAGAAAACCCAAACGAGGAGATAGATAAGGCTGAATTCAATGACTAGCTCCAAGTAGAAAGTCAAACGTAGAGGGAACCATCCGCTGAGGGTAGCTAGTGGGATGAAACCTAGACAGGTCAAGGCGTAGTGAGTGAGGGTTGCACGAAGCAAACTCCACTCAGCCTTACGGAAGATATAACTAGCGACTTCAAAAAGAATACCGATAGCAAACCAAGTGATGAGGCAGTAGGCCAATACTATAGATCCGTGAACCTGATGTGATGTCATCCATTGTCCAATGGCTGAGTGAGGATTAAGAGGCATGTAGCTTGGCGCCCAGATAAGAGACATAATCATAGATACAGCTAATCCAATAAGGATGCCACTTGTGCCTGATTTAAAAAATTGTTTTTTCATTGTAATTTCTCCTTTATTGCTTTGAGGTAACGGCGTGATGAGTAGGTAGTTTCCTTGTTTTTAAGGTGAATTTCTACGAGGCCGTTAGGGGTAATGTTGAAGCGTTCAATTTCTTTGAGGTTGACAATCTCTGATTGTGAAATTTTGATAAAGTAAGATGGCAGTTTTTCTAAAACTTGATAGAGACGTAAGCCTAAGGGGTACTCTCCTTGAATAGTTTCAGCTAGAACTTGTCGATTTTCGATGTAAATTCTGGAAATAGCTTTGGGTTCGATAAGATAAGTTTCTCCATCTTTTTTTCCTTTGAGTCGGTGGTTGTCATCCAAACTTTCGACAAACTCGACGACTTGCTGAATCTTAGGCGTCCGACTAGGTGCCTGAATCTGCAACGTCTCTTCTTGAAATACCGAGTCAATCTGAACTTTTATTTTCATAACTATCCTTTCTTGTTTGTAATTGAGGAGGCCTCCTCCCTTTCACACCTTTATTAAACACTATTTACTAGCCCACAGCAATAGCGTTTGTCTATGTGGTCCTATATGGTGTCTAAGTGGTTGAAAATATTTTAGAAAACCCCTATACTTAATGAAAACGTACTGACGAGGTAATCACATGAAATCTATAATGAAATGGTTAGCAGGAATTTTTCTTGCCTGCAGTCTGATTTTGAGTTTTTTTACACCTTTTGAAAAGGCACTAACACTGAACCTGCTCTTGCTTTATTTCTTTGTTAAGCAGTTTATGGATTCTACAAGCTCGCCTAAAACCTACCAATGGATTTTCCAAATCATCTACCTCTTGATTTTTTCTGGGCTCATTTGGTTCAACCTTCGTCATGGGGATATGATTGTTATAGCCACAGCCTTATCTTGGCTAACAGTTGTGTGTGAGTTGTGGCTTTACAGTAAGCATAAGTAACAGTCAGCACCAGTGAATTTATCAACCTTTTAGAAGGGAGAAAAAATAATTATGCCAAAAATCATCGAATTGCCTGAAGTTCTAGCCAATCAGATTGCTGCTGGAGAGGTCGTAGAGCGACCAGCTAGTGTAGTTAAAGAGCTAGTGGAAAATGCTATTGATGCAGGCAGCACCCAGATTACTATTGAAGTTGAAGAATCAGGCCTCTCAAAAATTCAAATCACAGACAATGGCGAAGGAATGGCTCAATCTGATGTAGCTATGAGTTTGCGCCGTCATGCAACAAGTAAAATCAAAAATCAAGGAGACCTCTTTCGTATTCGAACTCTTGGTTTTCGAGGTGAGGCCCTGCCATCAATAGCTTCTATCAGTCATCTTACCATTGTGACAGCAGCGGATGGAGAAGCCTATGGGACTAAACTGGTTGCTAAAGGTGGAGAAATTGAGAGTCAGGACCCTATTTCAACACCAGTTGGAACAAAGATTACCGTTGAAAACCTATTTTATAATACCCCAGCTCGTCTCAAGTATATGAAGAGTTTACAGGCTGAGTTGGCTCATATTGTCGATGTTGTCAATCGTCTAAGTCTAGCTCATCCCGAGGTTGCCTTTACCTTGCTTAATGATGGTCGTCAGTTGACACAGACATCAGGTACTGGAGACCTCCGTCAAGCTATTGCTGGTATTTATGGTTTGACAACGGCTAAAAAAATGGTGGAGATTTCAAATTCTGACCTTGATTTTGAAGTTTCTGGATATGTTAGTCTCCCTGAGTTGACCCGTGCAAATCGTAACTACATCACGATTCTCATTAACGGACGTTATATTAAAAACTTCCTGCTTAACCGTGCTATTTTTGATGGATATGGCTCTAAACTCATGGTAGGACGCTTCCCTATTGCAGTTATTGATATTCAGATTGATCCTTACTTGGCCGATGTCAATGTTCACCCAACAAAGCAGGAAGTACGTATCTCTAAAGAAAAAGAGCTCATGGCCCTTATCAGCTCAGCCATTGCTCAAAGCCTTAGAGAGCAGGATTTGATTCCTGATGCCCTTGAAAATCTAGCCAAGTCTAGTACCAGAGGTGCAGCTAAGCCAGTTCAAACCAGTCTTCCACTCAAACAAACCAATCTTTACTACGATAGCAGTCGTAATGATTTCTTTGTCAAACCAGAGACAGTCCAAGAAGATATCAAACCTCTTGTATCAGAGTCACCAGTTTCATCGGTAGAAAATAAACCGCAACCTTCTGTTAAACAGGCACAACGTTCAGTAGATGAAGGTGATAGCGAACACGAAAAACTTGATTATAAAAACAAGTCGAAAATGAAGCGCATGCTTGAAACTCTGGACAATGAGGAAACATCAACCTTCCCTGAATTAGAGTTTTTTGGTCAAATGCATGGAACCTATCTCTTTGCGCAAGGACAAGGCGGACTTTACATCATTGACCAGCATGCTGCCCAAGAACGTGTCAAGTATGAGTACTATCGCGAAAAGATTGGTGAGGTTGACAGCAGTTTACAGCAGCTTTTGGTTCCCTATCTCTTTGAATTTTCAGGTTCAGACTACATTAGTTTACAAGAAAAAATGTCCCTTCTTAACCAGGTTGGTATCTATTTAGAGCCTTATGGGAACAACACTTTCATTCTTCGTGAACATCCTATCTGGATGAAGGAAGAAGAGATTGAATCAGCGGTCTATGAAATGTGTGACATGCTTCTTTTGACGAATGAAGTGTCTGTTAAGACCTACCGTGCTGAGTTGGCCATCATGATGAGTTGTAAACGTTCAATCAAGGCCAATCATGCTCTTGATGATTACTCTGCGCGTGACCTCCTAGTACAGCTTGCACAGTGTAAAAATCCCTACAATTGCCCTCACGGACGTCCAGTACTTGTCAACTTTACCAAGTCTGATATGGAAAAAATGTTCCGTCGTATCCAAGAAAATCATACGAGTCTACGTGACCTAGGGAAGTATTAAAACTTTTTTTGGTCTTGCTTTACGAATAGGAATGTTAGATTTATAATAGTGGTGAAGATGAGGAATCTTCTAATGTTTTAGCGGATTATTGTAGGATGATTGCCTGATTTTTAAGTTAGGAGGTATAGTGATGAGACACCTAACAAAAACTAATAAACACTTTTTACTTGTTGGCTTAACATTTTTAGCGACTAGCTTGATTTTCTATATTTTGGCCTGGTTAGGTCAACCAAGTTTGGAGAATACTCTCGTAAATGTTTCTAGCATTGCCTTTACTTTAGGCGTTGTAACATATATTCTATTAGGTCTAAAGATGATTACAGATACTTTAAAGACGAGTAGTCATCCTTAAAATAGAGCAAACAGAATCCACTTTCGAGTGGATTTTTTGTTACAATAGTACAGCAGTGCTTGAGATGACAAAATAAACACTCAAGACAATTATCTTACAAGTATAAAATGATAAAGCAAACCATTGAAGAAACGAACGAGAAAGGAAATCACACGCCATGTATGATTACATCAAGGGAACTCTAGTGAAAATTACCGCCAAGTATATTGTTATAGAAGCAAACGGCTTAGGTTATATTGTCACTGTAGCGAATCCATATAGTTTTTCTGACCAAATGAATCAGACTATCCAAGTCTATCTTCATCAGGTTATTAGAGACGATGCCCACCTTCTTTTTGGTTTCCATACTGAAGATGAAAAAGAGGTCTTCCTTAAGCTTATTTCAGTTTCTGGAATAGGTCCGACGACTGCCCTAGCCATTGTTGCTGTAGATGATAATCAAGGCTTGGTTGCTGCTGTTGATAATAGTGACATCAAGTACTTGATGAAGTTTCCAAAGATTGGTAAAAAGACAGCTCAACAAATGGTTCTGGATTTGGCAGGGAAATTTGCAGAGTTACCAACAGAAACGACCAAGACGACACCAAGTCAACCTGAAGGGAATCATCAATTGGATGAGGCTATGGAAGCCTTGATTGCTCTTGGTTATAAAGCCACAGAACTTAAGAAAATCAAGGCCTTCTTCGAAGGAACTAATGAAACGGCAGAGCAATACATTAAATCGGCTCTTAAAATGTTGATGAAATGAGGTAAGCAATGGTCAATCGTTGTCGTTGGGTTCCAACAAACAATAAATTATATTGTGATTATCATGACAAGGAGTGGGGAAAGCCTATTGGTGACGACCAAAAACTTTTTGAGCTGCTTTGCTTAGAAAGTTATCAGTCAGGGCTTTCTTGGTTAACCGTTTTAAATAAAAGACAGGCCTTTAATCGTGTTTTTCATGACTATAATATTGAGCGTGTTGCCCAGTTTAGCCTAAGTGAACTTGAAGATGCGCTTCAAAATCCAGACATCATTAGGCACAAACTTAAGCTAGAAGCAACCGTAAATAATGCCAAACAAGTACTAAAAATCCAAGATGAATTTGGCTCCCTGTCCCATTATTTTTGGCATTTCTTTGACGGAAAGCCCTTGATAAATAATGTACCCACATATAAGGACGTCCCATCATCAACTGCTTTATCCCAACAGATTGCCAACAATCTAAAAAAGAGAGGGTTCAAATTTTTAGGACCGACAACTATATATTCATTTTTACAAGCCGCAGGATTTGTGAATGATCATGAAAATAACTGTGACTTCAAATAAATGAGTGGATTTGATTGACAAGACGAGCAAAACATGTTAGTTTATAAACGAACATGTTTTTGAGATTATTTTACGAATAGTAATATAGGTGAACCAATGAAAGCTGAATTGATTGCAGTAGGAACTGAAATCCTAACCGGGCAGATCACCAATACCAATGCCCAATTTTTATCTGAGAAACTAGCTGAACTAGGAATTGACGTGTATTTTCACACAGCAGTAGGAGACAATGAAAGCCGCCTACTTTCAGTTCTTGATCAAGCCAGTCAGCGTAGTGATTTAGTCATACTTTGTGGTGGACTTGGCCCTACTGAGGACGACCTAACCAAGCAAACCCTGGCTAAATTTTTAGGAAAAGAACTCGTTTTTGATGAGGAGGCTAGTAAAAAACTGGATAGTTTCTTTGCTACTCGTCCTAAACACACACGAACGCCTAATAATGAACGTCAAGCACAAATTGTTGAGGGGGCTATTCCCTTGCAAAACCCGACAGGTCTTGCAGTTGGAGGGATTATTACTGCTCAAGGGGTGACCTATGTAGTCTTACCTGGTCCACCAAGTGAACTCAAACCTATGGTGAATCAAGAACTTATTCCAGCTCTTACTGAGAATCACTCAAGTCTTTATTCGAGAGTCCTAAGATTCTTCGGCGTTGGAGAAAGTCAATTAGTGACTGTTCTTAAGGATTTTATTGTTAACCAAACAGATCCAACCATAGCTCCATACGCTAAAGTGGGGGAAGTAACACTTCGCTTGTCAACGAAGGCTTCTTCGCAAGAAGAAGCAGATCAAAAACTAGATGTTTTAGAAAAACAAATTCGTTCGACTAAAACTCTAGATGGCAAATCCTTATCTGATTTCATTTATGGATATGGAGAGTCTAATAGTTTAGCCTTTGAAGCTTTTCGTTTGCTTAAGAACCATGGCAAGACTATCACTGCAGCTGAAAGCCTAACAGCAGGTTTATTTCAGGCTAGTATTGCTGATTTTTCAGGAGCCTCACAAGTGTTTAAAGGCGGCTTTGTTACTTACAGCATTGAAGAAAAATCTAAAATGTTGGATATTCCCTTGTCGCAACTAGAAGAACATGGTGTTGTCAGTCATTTTACTGCAGAAAAAATGGCTGAAGGTGCCCGAGCTAAAACAGATAGCGATTACGGAATTGCACTTACCGGTGTAGCTGGACCAGATTCATTAGAAGGACACCCAGCAGGTACAGTATTTATTGGTATTGCTGATAGGAATCAAGTAAGGTCAATCAAGGTTGTTATAGGTGGAAGAAGTCGTTCTGATGTTAGATATATTAGTACCCTCTATGCCTTTAACCTAGTTCGCCAAGCTTTATTACAAGAAGACATGATTTAAGTTTGTCTTTAACTATAGAAAGAAGAGGAAAATAAGTGGCTAAGAAAACAAAGAAAACAGAAGAAATTACAAAGAAATTTGGAGATGAGCGTCGTAAAGCACTTGACGATGCTTTGAAGAATATTGAAAAAGATTTTGGTAAGGGTGCGGTTATGCGTCTTGGTGAGCGTGCAGAGCAGAAAGTTCAAGTTATGAGTTCAGGCTCGCTGGCTTTGGATATTGCTCTTGGTGCAGGTGGTTATCCTAAAGGTCGTATTATCGAAATTTACGGACCAGAATCGTCAGGTAAGACAACTGTAGCCCTCCATGCTGTTGCTCAAACACAAAAAGAAGGTGGAATTGCTGCCTTTATCGATGCAGAGCATGCCCTTGACCCTGCTTATGCGGCAGCCCTAGGTGTTAATATCGATGAGCTTCTTTTGTCACAACCTGATTCAGGTGAACAAGGTCTCGAAATTGCTGGTAAGCTGATTGACTCTGGTGCAGTTGATTTGGTTGTTGTTGACTCAGTTGCAGCTTTGGTACCTCGAGCAGAAATTGATGGAGATATTGGTGACAGCCATGTCGGACTTCAAGCGCGTATGATGAGTCAAGCCATGCGTAAGCTTTCTGCTTCTATCAATAAAACAAAAACAATTGCTATCTTCATTAACCAATTGCGTGAAAAAGTTGGTATTATGTTTGGTAATCCAGAAACAACCCCTGGTGGACGTGCTCTAAAATTCTATGCATCAGTACGTCTTGATGTACGTGGAAATACGCAAATCAAAGGGACTGGTGATAAAAAAGACCAAAATGTTGGTAAGGAAACTAAAATTAAGGTTGTCAAAAACAAGGTTGCTCCACCATTTAAAGAAGCCTTTGTTGAAATTATGTATGGTGAAGGGATTTCACAAACAGGTGAGCTTGTAAAAATCGCTAGTGACTTAGGTATTATTCAAAAAGCTGGAGCCTGGTTCTCATACAATGGAGAGAAGATTGGTCAAGGATCTGAAAATGCGAAAAAATATTTGGCAGATCATCCAGATATTTTTGAAGAAATTGATCATAAAGTACGTGTACACTATGGTTTGATTGAACCAGATGAAGAGGATAGTGTTGAAGAAGCACAAGTTGAAGAAACATCTGATGAACTTGTTTTAGACCTAGATTCAACCATTGAAATTGAAGAATAAGTGTAAAAGAGCCGACGAGCTCTTTTTTCTTTGTTTTAATCTAAATAAAAAGGGTCTATGATCATTGAAAAAGTCCCCAAGATTCAAAATAGGTCGCTAGACCGATTTCTAAAATCAAGGACAGTGATAAGATAATAGTATCATGTGACAGAAAGAGAGAATTAACATGATTAAGATTTATACAATCTCAAGTTGTACAAGTTGTAAAAAAGCAAAGACATGGTTGAACAACCATCAACTTCCTTATAAAGAACAAAACCTTGGTAAAGAACCACTTACAAAAGAAGAAATCTTAAACATCCTATCAAAAACAGAGAATGGTGTTGAGAGTATTGTTTCATCAAAAAATCGCTATGCTAAAGCTCTAAATTGTGATATCGACGAGCTCAGTGTCAGTGAGGTGATTGATTTGATTCAAGAAAACCCAAGAATCTTGAAGAGCCCAATCTTAATTGATGATAAGAGATTGCAAGTGGGTTATAAGGAAGATGACATCCGTGCTTTCTTACCACGTTCAATAAGAAATGTCGAAAATTCGCAAGCACGCATGCGCGCAGCTCTATAAAAAAGTAAAAAAGGAGATACTTGCGATCTTCTTTTTACGTTTACTCTGGCATAGAAAATAAGTATTGACATTAGTTCTCAAACTTGATAGACTAATAAAGTCTTAAGGAAATTGTCCAGTAACAAAAAGTTTGAAAAAACTTTAAAAAAGTTATTGACAAGATAAGTCAGAGATGATATTATAAATAAGCTGTTCCGGAAGGGGCGGCGGAC
>NZ_JACLQM010000021.1:0-23240 GCF_016648655.1 Streptococcus sp. 17.1 | reverse complement strand
TATGGGACTTTTTGTGTACACTTAAAAAGCTCTATAATCTCTACAGTGGTTTTACCCACTACAGAAATTATAGAGCCTTTTTTGTCTATAAATCGTCTGAATATTTTGATATAATGGAATAAGCTTATTTTAAAAAGGGGGACATTATTTTGACAACAGCCAAGGAATTGCTTAAGCAAAGGTACTATGAGCCAATTAAGGAGCAACCCGAATTATTTGTGGGGATTGAGTTGGAATACCCAGTTGTTAATTTGAGTGGTAATGCTACAGATGTCTCTCTTACAAAACAGTTACTAGTCTATCTTTTGGATAATTTTGATTTTCAAGCTGATAAGTATGATTCTTATAATAATCCTATTCAGCTTATCGATAAAGCTTCTGGAGACATGATTCTTTTTGAAGTTTCGTACAATACGATCGAGTTTGCTTTTGCAAAGGCTGAGAGAATTTCTGAGGTTGAGGAACGTCTGGATACTTACCTCAGTATAATCCAATCCTATCTTCAGAATCATAATCATGAGTTGCAAGGTTGGGGAGTGAATCCAAACTGGGCAAAAAATGACAACAGACCTGTTAAATCTCCTCGTTATGAAATGCTTATGGATTTTCTCGAGCTATCTAAAGCAAAGAACGATCCTTTCTTTCATGATTATCCAGAATATGCTTCTTTCATCTGTGGGAGTCAGGTACAATTAGATGTTTCAAAAACATCCTATTTAAGAGTCTTAAATGCTTTTAACCAAATAGAGGGACCCAAGGCAGTATTATTGGCAAACTCTGAGTTTTGGGATTCTGATTGGGATTTAGCGCTTTCCCGTGATGTTTTCTGGGAGAATTCCATGCATGGTGTGTTTGAGGAAAATGCAGGAGTATTTCCTAAGGTATTTAAGAATGAAGATGACTATTTTTCTTACTTGTCTGAGACAGCCATTTTTACTGCTAAGCGTGGTGACGAAACCTACTATTTTGAACCAATACGTGCTAAAGACTATCTAAGTATGCCATCTATCAAAGCACACTCTATTCGTGGCCAAGTGGTCACTATTGAACCAAGTGAGGAAGATTTTAAGACTCATCGTTCTTATCAATTCCAAGATTTAACGACACGAGGGACTATTGAGTTTCGTAGTGTATGTACCCAACCTTTCTCATCAACCTTTGCGCCAGCAGCCTTTCACCTTGGTCTTTTAGTCAATTTGGTAAATCTAGAAAATATTTTGAATGACTCACCTTTTTTTGAAGCATTTGACTATGATTACCCTAGAATTCGTCGTTTATTTTCGAAAAAAGATATTTCTGCTACAGACCTCAAAATGATTTTACCTTTGACAGAATCGTTATTGTCTTGTGCTGAGGATGGCTTAAAATCGCGTGGTTTTGGAGAAGAAGTTTACTTAGCTCCCCTTAGAGAGAAATTAGATAGGCTGAATAAGAGTTTAGCTTAACCTTTGACAAGAGATATGATAGATAGTTTTTGCTAAAAATTTTAAAAAAAGTCAAAAAAGTATTGACGTCAGCAAACAATAAATGGTATTATATAATAGTTGTTTCGAAAGAGACAAGAGAAAGTTACTAAAAAACTTTCAAAAAAGTATTGACACGAGTTGTCAATCTTGATATAATAACTAATGTTGTTAGCGGAAATGGCGGAATTGGCAGACGCGCAGGACTAAGGATCCTGTGACCGCTTTAGGTCGTGAGGGTTCAAGTCCCTCTTTCCGCAGAGTAACCAGTCACATGACTGGTTTTTTTATATTAAAAAATCAAAACGCTTACAAATTGTAGAAAAGCTAGTTTTTTGAGTTCAATTGTGATAGAATAAACTTGTAAACGGGTTCAAACCCAAAAAAATATAGGAGGCCTTTATAATGGCAATCGTTTCAGCAGAAAAATTTGTCCAAGCAGCTCGTGATAATGGTTACGCAGTTGGTGGATTTAACACAAACAACCTTGAGTGGACTCAAGCTATCTTGCGTGCAGCAGAAGCTAAACAAGCTCCAGTACTTATCCAAACTTCTATGGGTGCAGCTAAGTACATGGGTGGTTACAAATTGTGTAAAGTCCTTATCGAAGAATTGGTTGAATCAATGGGTATCACTGTACCAGTTGCTATTCACCTTGACCACGGTCACTACAATGACGCTTTGGAATGTATCCGTGTAGGTTATACTTCAGTTATGTTTGACGGTTCACACCTTCCAGTTGAAGAAAACCTTGAAAAAGCAGCTAAAGTTGTTGAATTTGCACACGCTAACGGTGTATCAGTTGAAGCTGAAGTTGGTACAATCGGTGGTGAAGAAGATGGTATCATCGGTGATGGTGAATTGGCACCAATCGAAGATGCTAAAGCTATGGTTGCAACTGGTATCGACTTCCTTGCAGCAGGTATCGGTAACATCCACGGTCCTTACCCAGAAAACTGGAGCGGACTTCACCTTGACCACTTGCAAAAATTGACAGAAGCTGTTCCTAACTTCCCAATCGTATTGCACGGTGGATCAGGTATTCCTGACGATCAAATCCAAGAAGCTATCAAACTTGGTGTTGCTAAAGTTAACGTTAACACTGAATGTCAAATCGCATTTGCTAACGCAACACGTAAATTTGTTGCTGAATACGAAGCAAATGAAGCAGAATACGACAAGAAGAAACTCTTCGACCCACGTAAATTCTTGAAACCAGGTTTCGAAGCTATTACAGAAGCTGTTGAAGAACGTATCGACGTATTCGGTTCAGCAAACAAAGCTTAGTTGAAAAAAAGAACAAGGTCTTTTCTGGATCTTGTTTTTTTGTACCCAATAAATAGTTAGTGTCTGCGAATCAATCTGTGATTGGGAGCAAACAAAGCTTAATTAGACTATATAAGCTTGAAATGAAAGGGTTTGTCCAATATGGACAAGCTTTTTTCTTATGTTTTGCCACAGATTTGCCACACTTTCTAAATGTCAGTCCCTTTTGATTATAGATGTAGTGCAAACAAAGCGCAATTAGGCTATTAAAACAAGGTCCTTTCTGGGTCTTGTTTTTTGTACCCAAATAAATAGTTAGTATCTGCGAATCAATCTATGATTGAGAGGAAACAAATTTTAAAGATTGGATATCACTTAGGTCGATAGATTCTATTTCCTAACTTTTTAAGATATGCTATAATATGAATATGTTTGATAATTATATTGTACCTGTATTTTTTGGTGGTGGAGCTCTTGCTCTACTAGGTTTAGTATTGTTTGGTTGGGCCTTGCCTTCATTTTTGAAGGGTAAGTGGTCTTATTTGATTTCTTTGCTAGGTTTAGGTTTGGTTGCTTTTGCCTATTTTGATGCGGCGATTGTTATCACTTATAAAATCTGGCTTGGATTGCTAGGTGTCATCATGATTGGTTGGGGACTTCCTTTTAACAATCGCAAGGGACGCCGTGCGATGACTATTTTCTGGGCTGTCATGGCAATCGTTGTAGGTATTGCTGCTATTGCATTCACTATTGCTTATGGTGTCATTAACCGCCACTAACATGAAACTGTAAAACATGCTATAATAATGGCATGTTTTATTTTATGACCCTATCATTTATTATCATGCCTGCCTTGGGCTGCTTCTTAATAGGCCTGGCTTTTGCTAAATCAGATCGTTGGGAGTTTTCTTGGATATTATCCTTAATAGGTTTGGTTGCCTTTATTTCTTCTTTTTGGCATATAGCACGTGTAGATTTATGGTTTATGCTAAGTTATAGTGTTGGTCCTTTTTTGATGGGATTTGGTTTCTCCTGGGACCTAAGTAAGAAACGCCGTGGGCAGTTATTATTATTAGGGGTATTTTTCCTTATCTTTTTTGTGATTCTGTACTATCTTATTGTGCGAATCCTGAATACAGCTGTTGTCTAAAGGAGGGCTGTTGTGATGTTGCTAGATTTAGAAGAGAAGACACGTGTGCTTGTAGAAGATATTGTTGAACGTTCCGCTATTGGGCGAGGAGCTATCTTTGTCTTGGGATTGTCTTCCAGTGAGGTCGCTGGTGGGATAATCGGAAAAGCCTCTAGCCGTGAAATTGGCCAACGAATTGTGAAAACGATTCTTGAAGTTTTGGAACCTAAAGGAATTTACTTGGCTGTTCAAGGCTGCGAACATCTGAATCGTGCTTTGGTTGTTGAGCGTGAGCTCGCCATGGCTAAAGATTTGGAAATTGTTAATGTTCTTCCGACCTTGCATGCTGGGGGAAGTGGTCAGCTGGCTGCTTTCGACTATATGAAGGATCCTGTTGAGGTGGAGGAAATTGTCGCTCAGGCTGGTATCGATATTGGGGATACCTCTATTGGTATGCATGTGAAGAGGGTCCAAGTTCCTCTTCGCCCGATTACTCCAGAATTAGGTGGTGCTCATGTGACTGCTTTGGCGAGTCGTCCTAAGTTAATTGGTGGAGCTCGTGCTGAGTATCTAGCAGATCCTATCCGTAAAAACTAAAAAGTATCGGACAAGAATGTCCGATACTTTTTCTGTTAGCAGAGCCCTTTCTTTCAATGACGACGCTTGGCATAATCGACAAATTTGAATTTTTCAAGTTTGTGGCGACTTTCCGTAAATTGGAACTGTTTTCCATTAGTTAAATAAACTTTAGAACGGATACAAACAACGTGCTGGTCTTTACCTAGGTCGATAAGAATCTTATCTTGATCGGTAGCATTATCAATAGTGATTTCTTTGGAGCATGAGTGGTTCCAAAAAGCTTTGGCTGGAGACCAGTATTATCAAGATTTCTTCTTTATTCAGGACCAACCAACCGATTGGTTGTCTAAATTTGGTGGTTCTGCCTGGGCTCCTTTTGGAGATACAGGGAAATACTATCTTCACCTCTTTGATGAAACACAGGCGGACCTTAATTGGCGCAATCCCAATGTCCGCAAGGAGTTGTTCAAGGTGATCAACTTCTGGCGTGACAAGGGAGTCAAAGGCTTCCGTTTCGATGTGATCAATTTGATTGGGAAAGATGAAGTCTTGGTAGATTGCCCTGAAAATGAAGGGAAACCAGCTTATACGGATAAACCAATTGTCCATGACTATCTTCGTATGATGAATGAAGCGACCTTTGGTTCTGATGATAGCTTTATGACAGTTGGAGAGATGTCCTCGACAACCATTGACAACTGTGTTCTCTATTCAGCACCGGAGCGTCACGAGTTGTCTATGGCCTTTAACTTCCATCATCTGAAAGTCGACTATGAAGATGGTCAAAAATGGACCATTGTTCCCTTTGATTTTGAAGAGCTCAAACGTCTCTATCATACATGGGGCAAGGAAATGAGTGAACGAGGTGGTTGGAGTGCCCTTTTCTGGAATAACCATGACCAGCCACGTGCCTTGAATCGCTTTGTGGATATCAAGAACTTCCGTAATGAAGGAGCGACCATGCTAGCAGCTAGCATTCACCTATCACGTGGAACACCTTATATCTACATGGGCGAAGAAATCGGGATGATTGATCCAGATTATGATTCTATGGTAGATTACGTGGATGTGGAATCCATCAATGCCTACCAGATGCTTTTGGATCAAGGTAAGTCTCCTGAGCAAGCTTTCAAGAACATTCAAGCCAAATCACGTGATAATTCGCGTACACCCATGCAATGGGATGCTTCTGAGAATGCAGGTTTTTCAACAGGCACTCCATGGTTGAAAGTCAGTAAATCTTATAAAGACATCAACGTTGAAAATGAAATCGATGGACCAATCTTTAAATTCTATAAAGAATTGATTCGCTTGCGCAAAGAAATGCCTATCATTTCAGAAGGAAGCTATCAGCCAGCATTTGAGGATAGTCAAGAAGTCTACGCTTTTGAACGCCACTTAGCCGGTCAAAAACTCTTGGTGCTCAATAATTTCTATGGAAGTGAAGCTGAAGTGGAGATTCCAGAAGAATACCAAGCAGGGCGCGTGCTCTTGTCAAACTATGATGATGCAGAGCTTGCTGAAAAGGTAAGTCTTAAGCCTTATCAAACCCTAGCAATCTTAGTAAAATAAGCCAAACTTTCCTCAGTAAATGCTTTTGCTGGGGAATTTTGTTATAATGAAAGCACTTTTAATGTTGATGGAGGAAGTGTAATGACACGCTTACAAGATGATTTTTATGATTACGTCAATGGGGAATGGGCTGAGACAGCAGTCATTCCAGATGATAAACCTTCGACTGGTGGCTTTATGGACTTGGATCGAGATATCGAAAACTTGATGTTGGATATCACTGGAAAATGGCAAAGAGGAGAAGAATTGCCTGAAGATAGCATTCTGCAAAACTTTGTCAAATACCACAAGATGGTAGCTGATTTTGATGCACGAGAAGCAGCTGGTGTGGCTCCAGCCATGCCCTTGATCAATGAAATCAAGGCTCTGTCTTCTTTTGAAGACTATACCAGCAAGTTGGGCACCTATGAACTAGCTGGCAAACCTAATCTCATGCCATTTGGCGTGTCACCAGACTTTATGAATGCGCAAATGAATGTCCTGTGGGGAGAAGCGCTTAGTTTGATTTTGCCAGATACAACCTATTATGAAGAAGGTAATGAAAAAGGTCCAGAATTGTTGGCTATCTGGCGCCAGATGATGGAAAAACTCTTACCAAAATTTGACTTCTCAGAGGCAGAAATCAAGGATATCTTGGATAAGGTCATTGCAGCGGATGTAGAATTGGCAAAGTATGTCTTGTCAAACGAAGAAAAATCAGAGTACAACAAACTCTATCATCCCTATGAATGGGCAGATTTTAAGGCCTTGGTTCCAGAATTGCCACTCGATGCCTTCTTTACGGAAGTCATTGGACAAACACCAGATAAAATTATCGTCCCAGAAGAGCGTTTCTGGAAGGAATTCGCGCCAAAGTTCTACTCAGCAACCAACTGGGAGAGCATTCATGCCAAATTGAAACTCGGTGCAGCTCTTTCTTGGACTTTATTCTTGACCGAAGAAATCCGTGTTTTGGCTGGTGAATATAGTCGTACGATTGCAGGTATTCCAGAACCTCGTCCAAAAGAAAAAGCAGCCTTATCAATAGCAGAAGTACCATATAGCCAAGCGCTTGGACTCTGGTATGCAGGTGAAAAATTCTCACCAGAAGCAAAAGCAGACGTGGAGCATAAAGTAGCGACCATGATTGAGGTCTACAAGGATCGTCTAGAAAAAGCAGACTGGCTCGCTCCTGAGACTCGTAAAAAAGCCATTGTCAAGCTCAATGTCATCACACCTCATATTGGCTACCCTGAAAAATTACCAGAAACGTATGCCAAGAAGATCATCGACGAGAGCAAGACCTTGGTGGAAAATGCTCAAGCCCTTTATGAAATTTCAATTGCTCATAGCTGGAGTAAGTGGAACCAACCAGTTGATCGGAGCGAGTGGCACATGCCAGCAAATATGGTCAATGCCTACTATGATCCGCAACAAAATCAAATCGTCTTCCCCGCTGCGATTTTGCAGGCACCTTTCTATGACCTTCATCAATCTTCCTCAGCTAACTACGGTGGAATTGGTGCGGTCATTGCTCATGAAATTTCACACGCCTTTGATACCAATGGTGCTTCCTTTGATGAGAATGGTAGCTTGAAAGACTGGTGGAAGCCAGAAGATTACGAAGCCTTTACCGCTCGTACCCAAAAAGTTATCGATCAGTTTGAAGGCCAAGACTCTTATGGTGCTAAGATTAATGGGAAATTGACTGTTTCTGAAAACGTAGCGGACCTTGGAGGCATCGCTGCAGCCCTTGAAGCCGCTAAGAAAGAGGAGAATTTTTCAGCAGAAGAATTCTTCACCAACTTTGCTCGCATCTGGCGCATGAAAGCTCGGACAGAATATATGCAACTTCTTGCAAGTGTTGATGTCCACGCACCAGGAAAACTCCGTACCAATGTTCAACTACCAAACTTCGACGAATTCCACAAGGAATTTGACGTTAAAGAGGGCGATGACATGTGGCGTGCCCCAGAAGATCGCGTGATTATTTGGTAATAATGATGAAATCTGTCCAAAAATGGCCGGATTTCTTTATTTTTATCGTTGTAAGGGTTTACATAGCGACTAGAAAACGCTATAATATACTTGTGTTAAAGATTGTGAAGTTTTTAACAAGTATTCAAAGGAGTTTCATATGACTAAACAAACTAAAGATGTTCAAACAGTAATAGATGAATTGGCAACAAAAGGGGTTGAAGCCCTTGATGCTATGGCTAACTTTACGCAGGAGCAAGTGGACCATATTGTTCACCAAGCTGCGATTGCTGCTCTAGATAAACACATGTATTTGGCAAAATTGGCCGTTGATGAAACAGGGCGCGGTATTTACGAAGATAAAGCCATAAAGAACATGTATGCTTCTGAATACATTTGGAATAGTATTAAATATGACAAAACTGTAGGCGTTATTGCTGAAGATAAAGAACAAGGTTTGGTTTCTATCGCTGAGCCGGTTGGTGTTATCTGTGGGGTTACACCAACAACTAACCCAACTTCAACAACCATTTTCAAAGCCCTCATTGCTCTTAAGACACGTAACTCTATCATCTTTGCCTTCCACCCATCAGCTCAGAAATCATCTGCAGAGGCTGCTCGTATTGTTCGTGATGCAGCTATTGAAGCAGGTGCACCTAAGGACTGCATCCAGTGGATTGAAGAGCCATCTATCGAAGCAACTGGTCTTTTGATGAACCATCCTAAGATTGCCACAGTACTTGCGACTGGTGGACCTGGAATGGTTAAGGCTGCTTATTCAACTGGTAAACCAGCGCTTGGTGTAGGAGCCGGAAACGTCCCATCTTATATCGCTGCTGATGCTAAGGTTAAACGTGCGGTCAACGATATCATCGTTTCAAAAACTTTTGATAATGGTATGATTTGTGCGTCTGAACAAGCAGCTATCGTTGATGCAGCTATTTATGACGAAGTTAAGGCTGAATTTGAAGCACATCAATGTGTCATCATTTCTAAAAAAGCTGATATTGCTAAATTGGAAAAAGTCGTTCTTAATGAAGCGCGTACAGCTGTAAATGGTGCCATTGTAGGTCACTCAGCTATTGAAATTGCTGAAAAAGCTGGCCTTAAAGTTCCTGCAGGTACAAAAATGCTTTTGGCAGAAATTCCAGATGCAACAATGGAACACCCACTTGCCTTGGAAAAATTGTCTCCAGTACTTGCTCTTATCAAATCTGATGGTGTTGAAGATGGATTCAAAAAAGCAGAAGGCATGCTCAATTTGGGTGGTCTTGGACACACCGCTGTTATTCACACTGAAAATGAAGAGCTCCAACTCCAATATGGTATCCGCATGAAAGCCTGCCGTGTCTTGGTTAATAGCCCATCAGCTGAAGGTGGTATCGGTAATATCTACAATAACATGATTCCATCATTGACTCTTGGTTGTGGTTCATACGGTCATAACTCAGTGTCACACAATGTTAGCTCATTTGATCTCTTGAATGTCAAAACATTGTCAAAGCGTCGCAATAACATGCAATGGTTTCGCGTCCCACCAAAAATCTTCTTCGAAAAAGATTCAATAACTTACTTGCGTCACATTGAAGCTGAGCGCGTGATGTTGGTTTGTGACCCTGGTATGGTTCAGTTTGGTTATGCAGACTTGGTTAAACGCCAATTGGAACTTAACCGCCACAGACCGGCAGTAGATGTTTTCTCAGATGTTGAGCCAAACCCATCTACTAATACCGTTTATAAAGGTTTGGAACGCTTTGTAGATTTCCAACCAGATGTAATCATCGCTCTTGGTGGTGGTTCTGCAATGGACGCTGCTAAGGCTATGTGGATGTTCTTTGAACACCCAGATGTAAGCTTCTTCGGTGCTAAACAAAAATTCTTGGATATCCGTAAACGTACTTACAAGATTCCTTACGCTCAGAAGACACAATTCATCTGTATCCCAACAACTTCAGGTACAGGTTCAGAAGTAACGTCATTTGCGGTTATCACTGATAGTGAAACTCATATCAAGTACCCATTGGCAGATTATGCTTTGACTCCGGACATTGCTATCGTTGACCCTGCTTTGGTTATGAGTGTACCTGCCAGCGTTACAGCAGATACAGGTATGGACGTTTTGACTCACGCCATTGAATCTTATGTATCAGTCATGGCTAGTGACTATACACGTGGGCTTTCACTCCAAGCAGTTAAACTTGTTTTTGAAAATCTTGAACATTCTTACCGCTTTGGTGATGAAGAATCACGTGAAAAAATGCATAATGCGTCAACAATGGCTGGTATGGCCTTCGCAAATGCCTTCCTTGGTATCAACCACTCACTAGCTCACAAGGTTGGTCCTATGTTTGACATTCCACACGGACGTACTAATGCGATTTTGATGCCTCACGTTATCCGTTACAACGGTCGTGATCCTCAAAAACACGCTATGTTCCCTAAATATGACTACTTCCGTGCAGACAAAGATTACGCAGATATCGCTCGTTTCATGGGATGGGGCACTGACAAGCAATCAGATGCTGAATTAGTTGAAGTTTTGGCACAAAAAGTATACGAATTGGGTATTGCCGTTGGTATTGCCATGAACTGGAAGGGGCAAGGTGTTACTAAGAAACTTCTTCAAGACACTGCCTATACTTTGGCCGAACATGCTTATGAAGACCAATGTACAACAGCTAATCCGAAAGAACCACTTATTTCAGAATTGAAAGAAATCATCGAAATTGCCTTTGATTATAAAGGATAAGCGATAGACTAAAGTAGCTCTATAAGGGCTACTTTTTTTGCTAGAAACCTTCTATATTAGAGTGTTTATCCAAATTAAAAATAAAGTACTTTCCCGAATAAGATAGAAAAACGCTTTAAGAATTGTTATAATAACCTTACAGCGAGATAAGGAGATTCCTATGACAAAAGAAGAAGGGCTTAGTTTGGGTGAAACAGCACATCCTCTCAAGTCTCGTGAATTGAGGCCACCAGTGGCTTCTGCAGCAGGGAATAGAGCGACTAATAAGTTTAAAGAGTTTAATGCTGATAGGATGGTGAGTGTTCAATTCAATCCTAGTCAACAAGTAAAAGAATCAAAGGAGCCAGTAACCGCAAAGAATATTGTGGGGATGGTATCAGGTGTGATTGCAGCGATACTCACCATACTTTTGATTGTTTGTCTCGTGATGGGATACCGTTATCGAGCCGCAAGCATTGAGGGCGATTGGACAAGCCCAACCTTTAGTGAGAAAATGTTAGCCACTCTGAAAGATACTGCTAATACTAAGAATAAAGTTAGTAATGCTTTACCACAAGGTCAAGATCTTATCACCGATATCAATACAGTAATGAGTATTACTGACAATAAGGCTCACTTAAAAGTGAGCTTTGTTTACAATCGTAAAGGTCTTTATCAGGCTTACCAGAGTAGAGTTACTGAATTGAAAGGTCAGTACGGCGAGGAGTTCTCGGAGGTTTTTGATAGTTATTCATTGTCAGAAAAAGACTACTATAAACAGTTTGATGAGACAGTGAAGAAAGAACTTCCAAAGAGTTATACCTACGATGCCAAAACCGGTCGTGTCACAACAACTGCTTTTACGGGTGATATTAACCGTTGGGAGCAAACAATCACTGTGGATAAGGCTGGAGATTCAGATGCTTTTAAAAAAGGTGATGTATTAGATTATACGCCTAACAATGGAGGCTTTACTATTAAGGCACACAGTGAATTTGGTGACATTAGCTTTACAAAAAATAAATAAAAAAGGAAATTAAAGGGGAATATAAATGACAAGAGCAGAATGGTTGGACTATTTTGAAACGGTAAACGGACGCAAGCCGAGTGTTCAGGAAATGGCAGATGCTTTGAAAGCTGGGGAGTTTGTTAATGAAGCACCGGCTAAAACTGAAGATACAGCTACTACTGAACCTATTAAGGTTGAGGCAGAAATCGTCGAGACAAGCACTAGTCCTCTACCAACAGAAACGGCACCAGTAGTAACAGCAACTGCACCTTCTACGGTTGCTTTTCCAGAAGGGCAAGCAGCTATGGCAAATTTGGCTCCTAAGAAACAAATGGATCCCAAAAAGAAAAAACGCATCCTAGTCTCAGTTTTGTCAGCGGTAGTCCTTGTCTTCTTATGTATCGGTGGCTTTATGACTTACCGTTATGTGACAGGTAATATTGATGGCAAATGGTACAGTAGTTCTCTAGGTAGAGAGTATAGTTCAAGCATGTCTGAAAGTTTGACAGACTTGGATAGTAAGGAGCTTGAAAAGTACTTTACAGATACTGCTGTAACCATGAAAGTAAAAGGTAGCAATGCGAAGGTTACTGCTAGCTATACTTTTGATAAGAAAACTTATATCAAGGACTATCGTGAGAGGGTTCAGAAGTCCTTCTCAGCCTTTGGAGATTTATTTAAAGCCTTTTATGGAGATTCCTTTGAAAACTATTACAGTGAGGAAACCATAGAAAAAGAACTTGATGAAGCTCTTGAAAAAGCTGCGAAAGACAGTGGTCAAAAGTATGATTCGAAGACAGGCGAAACAACGACAACCCTTTTCAAAGGGAAGGTTAGCCGTTTGGGACATAAGATGACTGTTACTTCTGTCAACAAAGACGTTGATATTGATGGTCTCAATGTGAAAAAAGGCCAAGAGCTAAAAGTGACTAAAAAAGATAAGAAAGTAACGCTTAGTGGTGATGGCAAATCAAAAGATATTACTTTCTCAACTAAGAATGACACCAAAGATAAATTTTAAGATGACATCCGGAATAGCTATTCCGGATTTTTTCATGTCTTTGAGAGGAAAGAATAAGGTGATATCCGGATGATTTTCTCACAAGTCACAATACGTGTAGAAATATTCTGACAATTATGCTACAATAGAGCCACAGACTATCTAAAAAGAGGATTTACCATGACACTTGTATACCAATCAACACGTGACGAAAATAATAAAGTAACAGCTAGTCAGGCTATTCTTCAAGGTTTGGCAACAGATGGTGGTTTGTTCACACCGTTGTCAACGCCTGAGGTTACTTTGGACTTTGATCAATTGAAAGATGCTTCTTACCAAGAAGTTGCTAAATTGGTCTTGTCAGCTTTCTTGGATGATTTTACTGAAGAGGAATTGGATTACTGTATCACAAATGCTTATGATGACAAGTTTGATACAGCTGCCATTGCACCAGTAGTTAAACTTAAGAACCACTACAACCTTGAGCTTTTCCATGGTTCTACCATCGCTTTCAAAGACATGGCCCTTTCAATCTTGCCATACTTGCTAACAACATCAGCTAAAAAGCAAGGTGTTGATAATAAAATCGTTATCTTGACAGCGACATCAGGTGACACTGGTAAAGCTGCCATGGCTGGTTTTGCAGATGTTCCAGGAACTGAAATCATTGTCTTTTATCCAAAAGACGGTGTTTCAAAAATCCAAGAATTGCAAATGACCACTCAAACAGGAGCTAATACGCACGTTATTGCCATTGATGGTAACTTTGATGATGCCCAAACAGATGTGAAACGTATGTTTAATGATGTTGATTTGCGTGAGAAATTGTTGGCTCATCATACGCAATTCTCATCAGCTAACTCAATGAATGTTGGTCGTTTGGTACCACAAGTGGTTTACTATGTATATGCCTATGCACAGTTGGTTAAGGCAGGTCATATCCAAAACGGAGATAAGGTGAACTTCACAGTACCAACAGGAAACTTTGGTAATATCTTGGCGGCTTATTATGCACGTCAGATTGGTGTTCCAGTTGGCAAATTAATCTGTGCTTCTAATGAAAATAACGTCCTTACAGACTTCTTCGCAACGGGTACTTATGATAAGAAACGTGACTTCAAGGTAACAACAAGCCCTTCTATGGATATCTTGGTATCTTCTAACTTGGAACGTTTGATTTTCCACCTTCTTGGTAATGATGCTACTAAGACTAAAGAGCTTATGGATGCACTTGTGACTAAGGGTGAGTATACTTTGGCTGATGCAGATAAAGATATTCTTGATTTGTTTGCAGCAGGTTTTGCAACTGAGGATGAAACAGCTGCTGAAATCAAGCGTGTCTATGATGAAGACAAGTATATCGAAGATCCTCATACAGCAGTTGCCTCAGCTGTTTACGAAGCATATGTTCAAAAGACAGATGACCACACACCAACAGTTATCGCTTCAACAGCTAGCCCATACAAATTCCCACGTGTGGCAGTTTCAGCTGTCACTGGTAAAGATAGTGGGAATGATTTCAAGGCAGTAGAAGATTTGCACCAACTTTCAGGTGTAGCTATCCCAGCTGCTGTAGATGGACTTGAACATGCAGAAGTTCGCCATAAAACAGTTGTTGCGGCAGCTGATATGCAAAAAGCAGTTGAAAGCTATCTTGGTGTATAAGAATAAAAAAATAGGAGCTGAGAAATCAGCCCTATTTTTATCAATATAGAAAAGAATATTATGACAGAAACAAAGAAAATTCTAAACATAGCCTTGCCTGCTATGGCCGAAAACCTTCTACAAATGTTGATGGGGGTTGTCGATTCTTACCTAGTGGCTCAGGTGGGTATTGTCGCTATATCGGGGGTTTCCGTAGCCAATAATATCATTACGATTTACCAAGCTATCTTTATTGCTCTAGGAGCCTCAAGTGCCAGTGTCATTGCCAGGAGTTTAGGAAAAGGTGATGTTAAAGCGACTAACCGAGACACTTGGGATGCTATTATTATTACCCTTGCTCTTAGTCTCATCCTTGGTCTACTTTCCATTTTTGGTGGTGGGGCCATTCTTAATCTTTTAGGTACTGAGCAATCTGTGACTCAGGCTGGTAGTCTCTACCTTGCTCTTGTCGGTGGAGGAGTGGTTTTCCTAGCCTTGATGACCACTTTTGGTAACATCCTACGGGCCAAGGGACGACCTCGTATTTCCATGGTCATCAGTCTTTTGACCAATGTTCTAAATGCTATTTTATCTTCTTTAGCCATCTTTGTGGGACATTGGGGGATTATTGGGGTCGCAACGGCTACGGTTTTCTCTCGTCTGGTTGGGACAGTGATACTCTGGCAAGCGATGAAACTGGATGTGAAGCAGCTTGAAATTACCAAACCTTTTAATAGAGATTTGTTGGGCATTGCCCTGCCAGCAGCAGGTGAGCGACTGATGATGCGTGCTGGAGATGTGGTCATCGTGGCTATTATTGTTACCTTTGGTACAGCCGTTGTCGGTGGTAACGCCATTGGTGAAAACCTCACTCAGTTTAACTATATGCCTGGTATGGGAGTCGCTACGGCTACGGTTATCTTGGTTGCCAATAGTCTGGGTCGAGGGGATAAGACGCAGATGAAGCGTATTATACGAGAGTCTTATTGGATTTCCACCTTCTTGATGGTTCTGGTTTCAGGGAGTATCTTGCTCTTTGGCCAAGGATTATCAGATCTCTTTACAGATAATAAAGCAGCTATTGCGGCTAGTCAGGTAGTTATTCTTTATTCTTTCCTTGGGAATCCTGTGACTTCGGGGACTTTAGTTTACACAGCAGTTTGGCAAGGTCTGGGTAAGGCTAAGATGCCTTTCTATGCGACAACTATTGGGATGTGGATTATTCGAATTTTCTCAGGATACTTCCTTGGGGTGAGTCTGGGAATGGGTCTTGCTGGTGTCTGGATTGCAACCGTTGTTGATAATGTATGGCGTGCGATCTTCCTCTACGTGATGTACCGTCGTTATCTCGTAAAGAGAAAGTTTTAATGATAAATACTGAGGAGATACTCTTATTCAAAGGGTATCTTCTTCTTATTTTTTACAAGTAGGCTCGAATATGGTAAAATAAGCTGATAAAAACTTTTTGAGGTAGTAATTATGACTGTAAAAATCAATACAAAAGATGGTCAAATCGAATTGTCAGATGATGTCATCGCAACAGTAGTTGGCGGTTCAGCAACAGAAATTTTTGGCGTTGTCGGTATGGCAAGTAAGAGTGCTATCCGAGATAATTTTCAAGCACTTCTTGGAAAAGAAAACTACGCAAAAGGAGTTGTCGTGAAATCTACTGATGCAGGTATCACTGTGGATGTCTACACTGTTATGAGTTACGGTGTTAAGATTAGTGAGGTTTCAAAAAATATTCAAGAACGTGTGAAATTTAATCTTGAGAATCAACTCGGTATCAAGGCTGAAACGGTAAATGTTTACGTTCAAAATATTAAAGTCGTAGGAGAAAACTAGTGTCTAAAATTACAACAAGCTTGCTTCAGGAGATGGTCCAAGCGGCAGCAACACGTCTAGGTAAGCAAGCAGAATATGTGAATTCACTCAATGTCTTCCCAGTACCAGATGGAGATACTGGAACAAACATGGGAATGACTATGGATAACGGAGCCAAAGCTGTCGCAGATCAATCAGCTTCAACAGTTGGTGAAGTTGGTCAGATTTTGTCTAAAGGTCTTTTGATGGGTGCCCGTGGTAACTCGGGTGTTATCACGTCACAATTGTTCCGTGGATTTGGTCAAAGTATCAAGGATAAAACGGAACTTGACGGCCAAGATTTAGCTCATGCCTTCCAAGCAGGGGTTGAAGTTGCTTATAAAGCTGTTATGAAGCCTGTCGAAGGAACAATTCTTACAGTATCACGTGGCGCAGCTTCAGCAGCGATTAAGAAAGCTGAATCTACGAATGATGCTGTTGAGGTTATGCGTGCAGCTCTTGACGGAGCTAAAGCTGCTTTGGCTAAGACACCAGAGATGCTTCCAGTTTTGAAAGAAGTTGGTGTGGTAGACTCAGGTGGTCAAGGTTTGGTCTTCATTTATGAAGGTTTCTTGTCAGCCCTCACAGGTGAGTATATCGCTTCAGAAGACTTCCAAGCGACACCAGCTACGATGACAGAGATGATCAATGCAGAACATCATAAGTCAGTTGCTGGTCATGTTGCAACAGAAGACATTACCTTCGGTTACTGTACGGAAATCATGATTGGTCTCAAACAAGGTCCAACTTATGTGAAAGACTTTGACTATGAAGAGTTCCGAAATTACTTGAGTAACCTTGGGGATTCTCTCCTTGTTGTTAACGATGATGAAATTGTCAAAGTTCACGTCCACACTGAGGATCCAGGTCTTGTCATGCAAGAAGGTCTTAAATATGGGGCTCTTGTCAAAGTTAAGGTTGACAACATGCGTAACCAACACGATGCACAAGTTCAAAAAGAAGAGGCTATCCAAGCTGCACCTTCTGCTCCTAAAGACTTTGCCCTTATTGCAGTTGTTGCCGGAGATGGACTTGCAGATATCTTCAAATCACAAGGTGTTGACTATGTGATTTCAGGTGGTCAAACAATGAACCCATCAACAGAAGATATTGTTAAGGCTATTGAGCAGGTTAATGCTAAGAATGTTATCATCTTGCCAAACAATAAAAACATCTTTATGGCAGCACAATCAGCTGCTGAAGTAGTAGATGTCAATGCGGCTGTTGTTGAAACGCGTACGGTGCCACAAGGCTTTACAAGCTTGCTTGCTTTTGATCCTAGTCAAAGTATCGAAGCGAACGTTGAAGCTATGACAGCTAGTCTTTCAGATGTAACGAGTGGTAGCGTGACCTTGGCGGTACGTGACACAACTATTGATGGTCTTGAGATTCATGAAAATGATATCCTTGGTATGGTTGATGGTAAGATCCTTGTGTCTACACCAGATATGGACCAAGCCATTCTTGACACTTTCGACAAGATGATTGACGAAGACAGTGAAATTGTTATGATTTACGTCGGCGAAGAAGGTAATCAAGACCAAGCTCAAGCACTTGCGGAAAAATTGGAAGAGGCTCACGAAGATATTGAAGTTGAAATCTTCCAAGGAGACCAACCAGTTTATCCATACCTCTTTAGTGTTGAATAATATTGAAATAATCATTTAGGAAGTCTTAGGGCTTCCTTTTTGTTTTGTCAGTTTTGATACGGTTGGGACATCTTTTCGAAATTACAGAAATATTCTGAAAATTCCTTGACATTACTTTCCAAAGTGGTAACATATGTTGTAAGAAATTTTATAGATTGAAGGTAACATCATGAGAAGTGATATGATCAAAGTTGGTGTTGATAAGGCACCAGCACGCGGACTTTTGTATGCGACTGGGCAAGTTAAATCTGCCAAGGATATGCAAAAGCCCTTCATTGCTATTTGTAACTCTTATATTGATATTGTTCCAGGGCATGTTCACTTGCGTGAATTAGCAGATATTGCCAAGGAAGCTATCCGCGAGGCTGGCGGTATTCCTTTTGAGTTTAATACCATTGGTGTGGACGATGGGATTGCCATGGGGCATATTGGGATGCGTTACAGTCTTCCATCTCGTGAATTGATTGCCGATTCTGCAGAAACAGTTATTAATGCCCACTGGTTTGACGGGGTTTTCTATATTCCTAACTGTGATAAGATTACGCCAGGGATGATTTTGGCAGCCATGCGTACTAATGTGCCAGCAGTATTTTGTTCTGGTGGACCTATGAAGGGTGGCGTTGACATGACTGGTCATCAAGCGACGCTATCAAGTTTGTTTGAAGCTGTAGGTACTTATCAGGCTGGAGATATGAGCAAGGAAGAGCTCGATTATTTGGAGAAAAATGCTTGTCCAACTTGTGGTTCATGTTCAGGGATGTTTACCGCTAACTCAATGAACTGTTTGATGGAAGTTTTGGGTCTTGCCCTTCCAGGTAACGGTACTGTTCTAGCCGTTTCAGATGAACGTCGTGAATTGGTTCGTCAAGCAGCCACAAAATTGATGGATAACATCAAAAACAATGTTCGCCCACGTGATATTGTGACCAAAGAAGCTATCGATGATGCTTTTGCTCTAGATATGGCCATGGGTGGTTCAACCAATACTGTTCTCCATACCCTTGCTATTGCGCGTGAGGCTGGTATTGACTATGACCTTAAGGACATTAACGAAATTGCCAAGAAGACACCTTATCTCTCTAAAATTGCTCCTTCAAGTGTTTACACCATGCATGATGTGCATGAAGCTGGTGGTGTTCCAGCCATTATCAATCAGTTGATCAAAAAAGGAGCCATCAAGGGTGATCGTATCACAGTTACTGGTAAAACCTTGAAAGAAAATGTAGCTGGTGCTGAAATCAAAAATGAAGAAATTATCCATCCAATCGAACATCCGATTTCACCTGTAGGTGGTTTGTCGATCCTTTACGGAAATATCGCTCAAGATGGGGCTGTTATCAAGGTCGGTGGTGTAGATCCATCTGTTAAAACTTTCCGCGGTAAAGCTATTTGTTGTGATTCACAAGATCAAGCCCTTGAGTTGATTGACAATGGAACAGTTAAGAAGGGCCATGTCGTTGTCATTCGTTACGAAGGTCCTCAGGGTGGACCTGGTATGCCAGAAATGTTGGCACCAACTTCTAAGATTGTCGGACGCGGTCTTGGTAAGGATGTGGCTCTGATTACGGATGGTCGTTTCTCAGGAGCTACTCGTGGGATTGCTATTGGTCACGTTTCTCCAGAAGCAGCAGAAGGTGGTAATATCGCCCTAATAGAAGATGGCGATGAAATTGTGATTGATCTTCCAAATCGTACCCTTGATCTACTTGTCGATGAAGCAACCCTTGAAGAACGTCGCAAACATTTGAAACTTTTCAAATCAAAAATTTCAAGTGGTTGGTTGCGTCGCTATACAGCCTTTGCCAAATCAGCCAATGTCGGCGGAACTTTGATGAGTGACGAAGAATTCGAAGAACGTAAAGCAGAACGTCAAGCACAAGAAAAAAACTAAGAACATTCTTTCCGAAGAGTTTGTGATATTTTTCTCTGAAACCCTTGCAAATTTGGTTAAAAATGTTATCATAGTATACAAGGTTTTGAATTTTTAGACAATTCGAAAAAAACAACTACTAAAGGAGGTCCATGTGAAGAAAATTGAACTTAAAGAAGCACGCTCTGGTGCTGATTTGATTCTTGATACACTTCTTGAACTTGGGATTTCAACTATCTTTGGATATCCTGGCGGAGCGGTTCTTCCTTTGTATGATGCTATTTACAAAAATGACAAGATTAATCATATCTTATCTCGTCATGAGCAAGGAAGTCTGCACGAAGCTGAAGGTTATGCCAAATCAACTGGTAAACTCGGTGTTGCTCTTGTAACGAGTGGTCCTGGTGCCACTAATGCTATTACAGGGATTGCAGATGCTATGAGTGATAGCGTACCTCTCCTAGTCTTTACTGGTCAGGTCGCAACACCAGGTATTGGTAAGGATGCCTTCCAAGAGGCTGACATTGTCGGAATTACCATGCCGATTACAAAATACAATTATCAGATTCGCGATACAGCTGATATTCCTCGTATTATTAGGGAAGCGGTTCATATTGCAACAACTGGTCGTCCTGGTCCAGTTGTTATCGACCTCCCTAAAGATGTCGTAGCTAAGGAAACAGCCTTCATCAACGATCCTGAAATTAATCTTCCAAGTTACCAACCGACGCTAAGACCAAACGAAATGCAAATCAAGAAAATCTTGAAGCAGTTGGGTAAAGCTAAGAAGCCGGTTATTGTAGCTGGAGGTGGGGTCTCTTATTCTGAATCTGCTAAGGAGCTAGTTGCTTTTGCAGAACGCTACCAAATCCCAGTTGTCACAAGTCTTCTAGGACAAGGGACAATTGCTACTAGCCACCCCCTTTTCTTGGGTATGGGTGGTATGCACGGTTCATATGCGGCTAACATTGCTATGACCGATGCTGACTTTATGATTGCTATTGGTTGTCGTTTTGATGATCGTTTGACAGGTAATCCTAAAACATTTGCTAAAAATGCTAAGGTTGTCCATATTGATGTAGATCCAGCTGAGATTGGTAAAATTATTGCAGTGGACCTTCCAGTTGTTGGTGATGCCAAGCAAGCTCTTGAAATGCTCTTGGCAGAGCCAGTGGTTCAGAATAACACTGAAAAATGGATTGAAAAAGTCACAAAAGACAAAGAGCGTGTACGTTCTTACGATAAGAAAGAACGTATGGTACAGCCTCAGGCAGTTATCGAGCGTATCGGTGAATTGACTAAGGGTGATGCCGTTGTTGTTACTGACGTTGGTCAACATCAAATGTGGACAGCTCAGTATTATCCATACCAAAATGAGCGTCAATTGGTGACCTCAGGTGGTCTTGGAACAATGGGGTTCGGTGTTCCAGCAGCAATTGGTGCTAAAATTGCTAATCCTGATAAAGAAGTTATCCTCTTTGTTGGTGATGGTGGTTTCCAAATGACGAATCAAGAATTGGCTATCTTAAATATTTACAAGGTGCCAATCAAGGTTGTTATGTTGAATAACCACTCACTTGGTATGGTACGTCAATGGCAAGAGTCCTTCTACGAAGGGCGTACATCAGAGTCTGTCTTTGATACCCTTCCAGATTTCCAATTGATGGCTCAAGCTTACGGCATTGAGTCTTACAAGTTTGATAATCCAGAGACAATTGATCAGGATTTGGAAGTTATCAAGGAAGACGTGCCAATGTTCATCGAGGTGGATATCTCTCGTAAAGAGCATGTCTTGCCAATTGTTCCGGCTGGTAAGAGTAATCACGAAATGTTGGGGGTGAAGTTCAATGCGTAGAATGTTAACAGCTAAACTTCAGAACCGTTCAGGTGTCCTTAACCGCTTCACAGGTGTTCTTTCACGACGTCAAGTTAACATTGAAAGTATCTCTGTAGGGGCTTCTGAGGATCCTAATGTTTCACGTATTACGATTATTATTGATGTGAATACTCAAAATGAAGTGGAACAAATCATCAAACAGCTTAATCGTCAGATTGATGTGATTCGCATCCGTGATATCACGGATCAGCCACACTTGGAACGTGAAGTTATCCTAGTTAAGGTATCAGCACCAACCTCTAAACGTGCTGAAATCTTGGCGATTATTCAACCTTTCCGTGCTTCGGTGGTTGATGTGGCACCAAGCTCTATCACTATCCAGATGACTGGTGATGCTGAAAAGAGCGAGGCGCTTCTACGAGTTATTCGTCCTTACGGAATCAAAAATATCGCTCGTACGGGTGCTACTGGATTTACCCGTGATTAAAAAATCCAACTTAAATTTGTTAACCCAGCCTTAAAAAGGCAATAAATTATTTTTTTAGAAAAGAGACATATTACTATGGCAGTTCAAATGGAATATGAAAAAGACGTAAAAGTAGCAGCACTTGACGGTAAAAAAATCGCCGTTATCGGTTACGGTTCACAAGGTCATGCGCATGCACAAAACTTGCGTGATACAGGTCACGATGTGATCATCGGTGTTCGTCCAGGTAAATCATTTGATAAAGCTAAGGAAGATGGTTTTGATACTTACACAGTAGCAGAAGCAACTAAATTGGCTGATGTTATCATGATCTTGGCTCCAGACGAAATCCAACAAGAACTTTACGAAGCAGAAATTGCTCCAAACCTTGAAGCTGGTAATGCTGTTGGTTTCGCACACGGATTTAACATCCACTTCGAATTCATCAAAGTTCCTAAAGATGTTGATGTCTTCATGTGTGCTCCTAAAGGACCTGGTCACTTGGTACGTCGTACATTTGAAGAAGGTTTTGGTGTTCCTGCACTTTACGCAGTATACCAAGATGCTACAGGTAACGCTAAAGACATCGCTATGGACTGGTGTAAAGGTGTTGGTGCAGCACGTGTTGGTCTTCTTGAAACAACATACAAAGAAGAAACTGAAGAAGATTTGTTTGGTGAACAAGCAGTTCTTTGTGGTGGTTTGACTGCCCTTATCGAAGCTGGTTTTGAAGTCTTGACTGAAGCTGGATATGCTCCAGAATTGGCTTACTTTGAAGTGCTTCACGAAATGAAATTGATCGTTGACTTGATCTACGAAGGTGGATTCAAGAAAATGCGTCAATCAATTTCAAACACTGCTGAATTCGGTGACTACGTATCAGGTCCACGTGTTATCACTGAACAAGTGAAAGAAAATATGAAAGCAGTTCTTGCTGACATCCAAAATGGTAAATTCGCTAACGACTTCGTTAACGACTACAAGGCTGGACGTCCAAAACTTACTGCTTACCGTGAAGAAGCTGCTAACCTTGAAATCGAAAAAGTTGGTGCTGAATTGCGTAAAGCAATGCCATTCGTTGGTCAAAACGACGACGACGCATTCAAAATCTATAACTAATGTGATAGTCTCGAAAAGGCTCTTTTCTACCATTTGTCAAGTCTATCAAGGCTTTAAGTAAAAAAAGAGATAAGACAGTAACTATTCTGA
>NZ_JACLQM010000020.1:0-26989 GCF_016648655.1 Streptococcus sp. 17.1 | reverse complement strand
GTTGAACCGGCTTCGGCTGTACCTGTGACGGCTGTAGCACCTGCGGTAACTGGGTTCACAGTTGGGGCTACTGGAGCTGTCGTATCTGGTACGGTAACGGTTGTCGGTGTTGATGTATTGTTTGAAGCATCTTTTGCTGTAACAGATACGGTGTCATTTTCCTTCAAGGCGCTGACTGGAACACTGAAGTTGCCATCTGGATCAGCTGTTGCTGTGGCCTTAGAGCCATCTGGAAGAGTAACTTCTACAGTTGAACCGGCTTCGGCTGTACCTGTGACGGCTGTAGCACCTGCGGTAACTGGGTTCACAACTGGGGCGTCTGGAGGTGTTGTATCTTTTTCTTCAAATACATAAGTCAACAACTGTCCGCCTGGAGATAGGGTAACTGTGTTGTTGTCTTCATTGTAGGAAGGTGCTTTGCTATGGTCGATTTTCTTTAATTTATAACCTTTAGCTTCGACTGCAGCAATCTTTTTGTCCTGGGTGCTAAGGTTAACAACCTCATTTTCGTCACCTGGAATCGCACTACTTGCTTCGATTTCATTGCCATTCACATCAACAAATTTCATGTGAACGATTTGTGGTGCTGTAAATTCAAATCTTTCAATCTGAACACGTTGCAAGTTTGTACCAGAACCTGTACTTCCTAGGAATGAAAGGGCAAATGTTGGATTACCATTAGTCAAGGCACGCTTAGCCTCAGCTGTCATGATGCTAGTGTTAGCGTTTTTTAAGTTTGTTGTCCAAGTTTGTGAGCCATAAGTTACTGTAAAGTTTTTATCTTTATCGTATACAATTTTAAAGTCTACCCATTCGCCATTAGGTTTTGGATCTAGAGCAGCAGCTGCTGTGCTACTTGTCGTTACCTTACCGGCAGCATTTGATGAGTAGAATGAACCGAAGGCGTTTTGCTCCCACACAAACTTTCCATTTACTTTACGTCCGTTTCCATATTTTGGATCGGCTGATGCATTTTGGTTCGCATTTGGATTAGAGGTGTTATGCCATGAGTCCAGTTTGAAACCAAAGGCATTTTTGATAGTTCCCATACCAATAGACGCACCTGATTGACCAATAGTATCTACCTTACCTGTATGGAAGACGAAACCGACTCCATCACCACCTGGGCGACCATCTGCATCAGTTTTGCCTTCATATTTATTACCGATATCAACTTTACCAGTGAAGGTGAAGGGTTCTCCAGAGTCGATTTTAAAACGAAGGTAAGCACTACCAACTTGACCTGAAACGTCATCTGTCAACTTAATGGTACCTGTTGATTTATCATATGTAGCAGTTCCACCTTCTTGGAAGAAACTTTCAAAGTTTTCTTTAGTAACTACCGCTCTTTGCAGGTTAGTTTCATCCACTGAACGTGTTGTTCCTTCAGTAGAACGACGTCTACGTACACGAGGTGTAGCTACAGTTTCTAACACAGTTGTTGTAGTTTCTGTAGCACTCTCTGAACTTGCTGTAGTTGTTGCTGTCGATGCTGTAACTGAATTAGATACCTCTGAGGCAGCTGTTGGTTTTGCACTCGTTGAGGTTGTAGCTTCTGACGAAGCTACTGGACTTGTTGATGAAGCTTCTGACGATGCTGGTGCTGAACTTGTTGTACTTGTCGCAACAGGTGCTTCTGAACTTACACCTACACCTGAATCAACCGTTGTTGTAGGCGCCACTGATGACGTTGGAACCGCTTCAGTAGCTGCTGGTGCTACCGTAGTAGTTGAGGCGCTTTCTGGTGCTGTGATTGGCGGAGTTGTGGTTGAGGCTCCGTCACCTTGACTTGCACTGACAGCTGTGGCTGCAACTGTTGCTCCATCAGATGTCGTTTCATCCGCTTGAGCTGTGTGACCAATCATGATCAAAGTACCAAGCAAGACCGAGCAGACTCCGATATTCAATTTACGAATCGAGAAACGACTCTTCTTACTAAAGATATCTTTACCCATATATCCTCCTAGACAAGAAATCATTAGATTTTGATTACTCTTGTCACTTCTAAAAATAATATAAATTGAATTTCCCTAACATCAAATATATCATATTGTTAAAATTGTAGCAACATTTTAGCATTTTAGTTTTAACCTTTTAGTTTTTCTTTAACCTCTTCCGATTTAACTTAAATTTCCTGAGTAAAATTAGCCTATACTTTGAGGCTGTAAAAAATATAAGTATCCTTACAAATAAAAATACAAATATAAATTAACTCTATAGTAAAAAGCATTTAGAGAGTTTACAAAATAAAACAATGACTATTTTTAGATCAATCTTCAATTATTAAATAGAAGTCAATATTATGGGAAGATAACTTTAAAAACACCCATCTTTTACTCATCTACGTCGATATTTGCATCTGTAAAACCAACTGAATTTTGACATTTTAATGTAACGATATCCTTTAATTGATATTTTTTTTAATAAAACTCAACACAATTAGTTCTTGGGAATATTCAGAATTATTATATATTATTCAAAATAAAAAGACAGTAGCTTCAAAATGCTACTGCCTAATTACGATTTAGCTGATAGTTTTGATAAATGGTAGTAATTCCCTAAAAACTCATCTCAAATAAAAGAATATTCAATTGTTTTTCTGGTCTAAAACACGAACGATAATTTGTTCACTGTACTCCTCGTTTTCCATTAGTTCAATTCCTTGATCAAAATTATGCTCCGCATTAACTCAACGCCATGATAGCATCGATGAAAAGTTTCTTTGTGAAGTAACCGTTACTGATGAGGTAGGCTGTGTGGCGAGCGTTAGCTACCATCTGTGCATACTGCTCTTCGGTACATTCTTGAATGCAACGGTCTGCTTCTTCCAGACTTGAAACAACGAAGCCTAGACCATGTTCTTTGACATAGTCTGCATTTGAGAGGTAGTCAGGTACAATAACTGGGAGACCTGCGGCTAAGTAAGTGGAGAGTTTATAAGAGATATTCATCTTATAGTAGTCAAGCTCGTCCTCTGGTTTTTCCGAATTTCCCCAGACCAGACCAAATCCTCCCTTAGATAGTTCTAGCAAAAGCTCATGTTTATTTCGCCAGCCTTCGAGGTGGACTTTGGAATAATCCTTATCCTCTTGTTTATCTGCGTAGACGTGGAGAGGGGTAGTTTGTTTCCAGTCTAAGATATGTGGGAAACGTGTTGGGTTTCCGGCAAAAATCATTTTCTTTTGGAAAGCAGGCTGGTGCAAGTCCAGACTATGAGGTAAGTCCCAAAGTTTTTGGATGATAATCTTCTCAACTGTTAGCCCTTCCTCAATTAGTCGATCACGCATCTTTTCAGATGGAACAACGACGACATCACAGAGATTGTACATGTCAATATAAGAAGACATGAGATAGTAGTTACTATCAAACATGAGAGGTGGGACGTCGTGGATAAACATAACGGTCTTAGCATTAACAGCTTTGAATTTACGGAGCAATCGGCTGTCCCACTCACTACCATTCCATGATGGAGACTGGAAGAAAACAATGTCTCCAACACTTAGTCCTGCTACAATCCCATCAAAGCGGGAATTAAGCTCTCCATCTGGCTCTTGACTACTATCATAGAAATAAATTCCTAGTTCATTAGCACCGAGCTCTCTGGCAATCTTCATGGTATCATTTTGGGCAATCAAGGCCACACTGCGTGAGGACTGGCCAAATAAATTTGTAAAATGTACGCGCATGACATACTTCTTTCTATTATATGATAGGAAGTCCTCTACTTATAAGAAACAATCATAAAAATAAGTAAGAGGATAAAGAGGGCTATGCTGATAGCCAAGGTCAACATTTTTCGAATCGGTTGGCTAGCCCAATAACTTGGTTTACCGATATTACTAGTGGCATCCGTTGAGAAAATCTGCGTTTGACGCGGTTGGATGGTCACTAAGACGATAAGGGCAACCGAAAGAATCACTGCTAGAACCATAAATACTAACATCATAAGACTACCTCAACAAACCAATAAGGGTGAAGATTAAACCGATGATAATAACAAGTCCGAGCATGATTGAAAAACTCTTGTTGATCTTCTCTCCTCTGGTTTCTTTTTCTTTTGTGATAGGCTTTTGCTTGAGTTCTTCCATACGGCCTTCAACGTCACCGTAGAATAAATCTTTTTTAGACATGATTTCCTCCTAAAAGTGATTGTAAGCGGTCGGCCAACTCAGAAGCAGTCAGAGTATTGGCTTGAGCTTTTTGAGCTTGCATGGCCTCTTGCATGGCTTGATTGTCGCTTAGGACCTGCTTAATCTTGGCAACCATAGCTGGATAGTTCTGACTGGCATAGATATGCTCTGGTGCTGTATAGACAGGTCCATGAGCTGTTTCTGAAAAGGCCAAAATCAATAATTGGTGTTCAAAGGCAGTTCGCGTCGCCTTGTACAATTCATTATGATGATTGATATCCAAGTAGAGGTCAGACTCTTGATAGAGCTTGTCCAACTGCTTGTGACTAGCGTTTGGATGGAGCACAACGTTTGAATAACGCATCATCGAGAGCAATCTTGGGGACATCTCAGTGACTGCCGCAATCTGGAAGGTCACATCAGGGAGTGACTCAACCAAGGCTTCTAAACGCTCAATTTGGTCTGAATTGGTTGCAATAAAGGCATTACGAGGTTTGCCATGATTTTCCTTGAAATCATAGGCATAGCCAAGTGAAAAGACCTTATGTTTTTTATCCTCAGGCACTAGCGTTAAGGCTTTTTCATAGGTCACCTTATCAGGAATGATGATGGCATTGGCTCTGGCTGAATTATCCTCTAAGATACCATTCATATTGCCTGGTAGGATATCACCCAGTGGCTCTTGCCAGACAAGGACATCAGTGGCACCCTTATTTTGCATAGTCCATGAGACGACGAAAGGTGTTGCCAAGCTATTAAAGATAATGTGATCGATATCACCAAAGACCTGAGCTAGGAAGGCTTTAACAAATTCGGTACGGTTGGCGAAACGACGAAGGGCTTGTCCTGGTATAGTCAAGAGAATATCACTGGTAAGATGATTTTCCAAGATACGTTCGTCACCTTCTTTGGTTTGGTAGCTGGTAAAGACTGCCTGACCGTTCTCATCATGAGTGGTTTTGGCAAAGCAGAATCCATATTTGTTATAGTGGTCCACTTGGCGAATCTTTCCTGACTTGTCTAACCATTCGACACTTTTAACGATACGAGCCTTGCTACCTTCTGGGTAGGTGATGCGGGCACGTTCTTCGGTAAGATTAGACACACGCGCCATCTGATTGTTCCCTGAAATTTCCCAAAAGGCTGGCACAGGAACTTGGTTGAAAAAGCGTGGTTTGCCATTTTCCTCTTCTGCTTCCACATAATAGGTGAAAGGAGAGAGAGAGCCTTGAGGGAGAAAACCATCTGGATTGATGACAACTGTTGTGGCATCATAGCCTGCTACCTGAAGTGAGTAAGCTAGATCCTTACTGGCTTGATTGTAGTAATCACATAAGAATATCATGAGCGTACCTCCTCAAGTAACTGTTTCCAAGCTGCCTTGACTTGACTGGTCAAGAAGCCTTTGGCAAGGTCATAAGATTTTTGACGCATGACTTCGATAGTGCCTTTTTCATAGAGACGGACAATGGCATCCTTATAGGACTTGGTGATGACATCCACAACATGATTTTCAGCGACAGGGAGGAGATAACCGTTGCCCCCGTCTTCGATAAAGGTTTGATTTCCATAAGGCACATCAAATCCAATCATCGGAAGACCTGAACCAACCGCCTCCATGAGAGTAAGGCCAAAACCTTCACTGGTTGAAGCTGTTAGGTAGACCTCGTACTGGCTATAAATGTCAGTCAAGTCAGCGTGGCCCATGAGTCGGATATAGTCGCCAGCTTGTGCTTCGACAATAATCTCACGCAACTTGGCATCCATACTACCACTACCGTAGATATCAAAAGTGATATCTGGCAGAGTCTTATGAACCTCGATAACCGCACGAACCAACCAGTCAATGTGTTTTTCCTGAGCCAATCGTGAGGCCGTAATCATTGAGAATGGCTTACGTGGTTTGTCCTGCCCGACCAATTCAGGTAGACTTCCCACTGGAATAGTGTAAATCTTTGGATCATGGTTGGTGTAGCGACGGAACTGTTCCTGCAGAATTTCCTTCTGACGATCAGTTGCCACGATGAAGAAATCAACCTTGTCCGCATTGGTAAACTGGTACTCGTAATAGTTATTCCAGAGAATGTAGTTGTCATCAGTTTGATTGACACTAAAATGCTCAGCGTGAACAACGACGCCTAGGCGAGCAGCTTGCGCTTCTTCAAAGACCAACTGGCCAATACCTGTTTCACGGTCCAAGATGACCACATCATCCTTGGTTAGGGCTAGACGTTTGAAGAAATAGCGAAGGAATTCTTGCTTACCATAAAGAACCTGATCAGGAAAACGATAGATATCCTGATTATTGTCTCCGACAATCATGTCATAGGCTGTAGACCCATCTTCGTTATAAAAACGACGTTGGTAAACCTTGGCTTGATTGTCCTTAGGCGCAAAATACTCACTGCAGTAACGGGTGTAAGAGTAAAAATCCTTGCGCAAGAGCTTGTCATTGACAAAGTAGCTGACTGTTTCCACTGCATCTTCGTCCATCACACGAAGGTTACATGCTACTACCATATCATCCTGTGGATAATGGTAACGAATGAGACGACCAGCAACTTCCTTGCGCTCAGGATTGGCAGGTAAGATGGTCTCGATTTCCGCTAGGCTAATGGTCGATGGCGCAATCTTGATATCTGTAAAATAGTTATGGAGCCAGATGATTTCATCGTCTGAAAAACCAATCTTGCTAGTCATATGCTCGATATTATCCCCAAGGATGAGGTCCATAAAAACAAATTTTGCTTCTTGCCCCATTTCCCTGAAAATCTTAGCACGATAGGCCTGAGCATATTCGACACCACTGCTGGCCCAACCTATGCCTAAATTAATGTTATATACTGTCATAATTTCCTTATTTTATGGGAAATGGCTGATGATATCTCCTTTTTTAGTGACTTGCACCTGACTAAGGAGAAGATTACGAACCATATCCTTTCTGATTTGACGTTTCATGGCTTCAAAGCCCTTGTAAGCCTCTTGGTAATATTCGACAATCGGGTTCTTTTGACTGAGTTGTTGGCTACCAATGGCCATCTGAAGTTGTTGCAGATAGTCTACCTGCTCCACCCAGTTGTCATCCACAGCCTTAAGCATGGATAGGCGTTGGAAATACTCGTTAAGTTCCTTAGTTTTCAACTCCTGCTTTTTAGCATCAAGTTCACGATAGGCAAACTGGTAGATGAGTTCCAAGACTTCCTCACGATTGTTGAGGTCCAGATCCTTAGGGATTTCATTGATGCGGAAGCTGATATTACGCAAGATAAAGTGGTAAAGATTTTCCGCTTTTGAGAAATCTTCCTCAGCCATAGCCTGGTCGATAAAGTCATCAAGAACCTCGTCGATAACAGTGTCCAAACCTTGATTGTGATAGATGAGGCGGTCACGTTGTGCGTAGATCATCTCACGTTGGATGTTCATACTTTCTGCGAACTCAAGGGTCTGACGACGTGAGGTACGACCGGAACTTTCACTAGCTTCTTGGGCTTTTTCAACCAATTTACGATACTTACGACCTGTCAATTCCTTAGGATCGATGTGATCACTAATGGCGTATTCTTTGTAAGTACGGTGAACCCAAGATGGACCGTATTTTTTAATCACGTCATCTTCAAGGGAGACGAAGAATTTAGACATACCAGGGTCACCCTGACGTCCAGAACGGCCACGGATTTGCAGGTCAATACGCTGACTTTCCATACGTTCGGTACCGATAACGACCAAACCACCGAGTTCAGCCACACCCTTTCCGAGCTTGATATCTGTTCCACGTCCAGCCATTGACGTCGCAACCGTCACGGCACCCATTTGTCCTGACTCAGCAATCATCTCAGCCTCACGTGGCGCATTGTTGGCATTTAGGAGGTTATGAGCAATTCCTTCACGCAAAAGCAAAGAAGAATAAAGCTCTGACATTTCCACCGAACCAACGAAAATCAAGATTGGATTTCCCTTTTCATGATAATGCTTAACATACTCTAAAGAGGCAAAGACCTTCTCTGGTAGGGTCGCATAAATCTTATCTGGATAGTCGATACGTTGTTTCTTACGATTGGTTGGGATTTGAATGACCTTCATGCCATAGGTATCGAGAAATTCTTTTTCCGCAACCTTACCAGTACCAGTCATCCCTGAAATTTTCTTGAATTTTTTAAAGAGACTTTGGTAAGTGATCGAAGCCATGGCTCTGGTTTCTTGTGACAAGGCCACTAATTCCTTGGCTTCGATGGCTTGGTGGAGTCCACCTTGGAGCTTGGTCAATTCCAAGAGACGACCTGTCGATTTATCAAGAAGTACCACTTCGGGTCCCTTCTTGCCATCACGAATGATATAATCCTTGTCCTTTTTATAGAGCAAGTGGGCACGAAGAGAAAAGAGCAGGTGACGGGCAAAGGTGCTGTTTTCCTCATCGTAGAGGTTACCGATACCAAGGTAATTTTCAGCAGCCTTAGCCCCTTTAGTAGTCAACCAGACTTCCCCTTTTTCCTCTTTGAAGATATAGTCCTCACCCTCGACCAAAGTGGTCATAAGCGTATCCATCATCCCATAGTAGTTAGACTGAACACGGGGCGCACCAGAGATAATCAAAGGTGTCTGTGCACTGTCAAGGAGGACAGAATCCACCTCATCGACAATAGCATAGTTAAAGGGACGCATGTATTTTCCGTCTTGGTTAGAAGCAAGGTTATCAATCAAATAGTCAAAACCTAAGCTAGAATTGGTCGTGTAAACGATATCTGATTGATAGATGGCACGCTTTTCTGCCGGTTCCATCTCATTGCTGCCTTCCACACAGGGAACACCAATCGTCAAACCTAGGAACTCGTAGACCTGACCCATTTCCTCAGCGTCACGGATAGCCAAGTATTCATTTGTCGTAACAAGGATAGCCCCTTCACCTGACAAGGCATTAAGGTAGACTGGCATGGTAGCCGTCAAGGTCTTCCCCTCACCAGTGTACATCTCAGCGATATGACCTTGGTGCATGACAATTCCTCCCATGACCTGAACATCATAAGGGAACATGCCTAACACGCGCTTATCCGCTTCACGAACAACCGCAAAGGCTTCAGGCAGGAGGTCGTCCAAGCTTTCTCCTTGAGCCAAACGCTCCTTAAATTCCTGCGTTTTATTTTTCAACTCAAGGTTGCTCAAACCAGCCATTTCATCGGCTAGGCCGTTAATTTCCTTGAGTATCTCCTTAACAGGGAGAATAGGATTCAGTTGTTTAAACATGTTCTTCTCCTGTTTCTTCCAGTTTTAAGTTGTAGAAATCTAGCTCTTTGACCCCAGCACTCAAGAGGGAAATACGGTAGGTATAGGCCTCGTGAGGGTAAACAAAGGTCATCTGGGTACTCTTTTCAATCAACTGTTTAATTTCATTGTCATAACGGTCCAAAAAGCTGACTTTCAAAAAGACTGAGCCTGTTGGGACAGCTTCAAGATTGGCCGTCAAGTCATAACTATGCCCTTTTTTCAAAAGTGGGAGGGCAGGTTGGGTACGACCAGCTTGGTAGTTTTGGATGGCCACCCAAGACTGGATTTCCGTTCCTGATGGCACCAAAGGATTGTAAAATTGCACAGAACCATCTTGGCGCTTAACAATTTTTGAGCCATACATGTAGGCTTTGTGGTTTAAGCCCCACAAGATTTCTGATTTCTTGTTTCTGAACATTCTTACTCCTTCCTTCCAAAATCATTTTCTAAAATCATACGGTAAAAATTAACAAACCAAGTTGTCGCCGTATAAGAATCATCGTTGTGTCGACCTGACGTTCCCTTGCTGAGAATCTTAGCCCCTGAGTAATAGAGAGACTTGGTAATGTCCTCGTAGGCCGTCGGATCCATATCCTCGTCTTTCATGTAGGAAAGACCAAAAGTTGTATTTGAGAAGTCTGCTTTTTCAAATTTATCCCAGAACTTCTGATTAAGGGCCTCGACACCCTCATTATCCAAACGGCCTGTCTGCAAATGCAAGACATCAATCCCTGTTGGAAAGACCTCTGGCGCCAAGAGTCTGGCACGATTACCGATAGTACCAACATTGGCTAGAGGCTTAGACATGATGATAGCATGAGGCTCAAAGTCCGCACCATAGTACATTGATGGGAAGGTTCCCATGGACATTCCTGAGAGAATGAGCTGACTATTGTCAAATCCTAGATAGTCCAAGTAATGTTGGATGGTGTCTTTGATGCTATTTTCAAGCTCTTCAGTTCCCATGTAGAAGGCTCCCCCTTGGAGACGAGGGTCTGAGAAGAGCAAGAATGGTGTTCCCATCCCCTTCATCATTCCGAAACCTTCAAAACCTTCGGCAGGACGGAAACCTGAGAAGTAAACTGACAAAGGTGGCTTGAAGTCCCCAGGATAAAAGAAATAGTTGATTTCCTGACGCTTGCTGTCGTGGAGAATACCACCACCAAGTACAAATTTACCGAATTGGAAACGGGTCAAACGTTGGTGGAGCCCGCCGATTGTAATCTGACCTTGGCCTTTCATTTCAAGACTAGCAGCCAAGAGGAAGGTCATGTCCTCATCAAGAACAATGGCCCCTTTGCGCATTTCTTCTTCTGAAACGATATAGGTCTTAAAAATACCTGCGACCGAACCTTCTGGCAAAAGATTGAGAATCAACCGACACTCGCAAGTCTCCTCTTTTTCAAATTCCAACCAAAGCTCGATAGGATTTTCCTTGCTGGCTCTGACATTATAGGTCCAGTCCAAGACAGGACTAAAATCTTGACCATAATCACCTTTTAAAATGACATTTTCATGACCGTGGTAGGTCACCTCACCAGTAAAATTGGGGTTAACCTGGGTAGTGAAAGGAGACATCTTATCCCCGTATTGGCCTGAAAAGAGTGCTTTTGAAAAGGTAAAGAGCAACTGTCCTTGATTTGAAAAATCAGTCGGCACAGCACACATTTCCTTGATGAACTGAGCAAGTATCTCATCCGACACTTCAATCGTTTGATCAAAGAAAATAGCATGAGGAATCAAATGCTCTTTAATAGCCATCAATTCCGCAAGACCGGCAAGACTGTCAACTATAACAGCTGTGAAAGTCTTGATTTCGACTTCTTCGATGATTTCTTGTAAGGTCTCAAGCTGACCAAGATTGCAATAATACCATTTCATATTTTCAGGAATTTCCTGATTTTCTGACCAGTTGGATGATCCAACTTGTAGTATCTTCAGACGATTATCCTTGGTCATTCTGCTCCTCCTTCAACCAATTTTCCCATTTTTGCACCAAACGGTCTCCTGTATTTTCCTTAATTTTCTCAATAGAGTAGATAAGGGAACGGTTCCAGTTGTTCAACTGTCCCAAATAGTAGTAAGCCCCTTTTTCAAAATCAGACAAGTGCTTCAAGATATAACCATTCTCTTGGTGGGTCACATACTCAGACGCCACACGGTTAATTTGTGGAATACCAGCACTAATTCCAGCAATCTGTGTATAACGATTAGGTTCCTTGCTCAAGTCGACAATGAGGCGTGTAAACTGAAGGGCCTTGATAAGGGCAGTCTCGTCACGCAGGTCTTGGAAAGAAAATCGGCTGACGATTTCATTATTTTCTTCCAATTTATTTTCTGCACCACTACTTTCAACAACCTCTTCAAAGGCATCTGGACTCAATCGTTCTTCAATCATTTTTTCCACTTGATTTTGCAGGCTACCAAGTTGCTCTGGATTGGCATTAAATGCTCCAAATTCAACCTGTGTCTTAGGATACTTAGCCACAAAAGCCAAGACCTGATAAATAGCCTCTAAATCCAACTGATCGAAGTCAACCTGATAAAAGATTTTAGACTCTTTGACACGTTGACTGGTTCCCAAAGCCAAACGGGTATCGAATGAAGCCATGTGTTTGAGTTTCTTAGCCTCTTCTGGATAGGCAACCTGAAGCTGCTCCAAGTAATCGTAACGGTCAGCAATCAACAAGTCCACTTGCGGCAGAAAGGCTTCATAGGTGTCAATACTATCGTCCTGATTACGTTCTGCGAACCAAGTCAAAATCTTAGTGTTGTCTGCTGGCAAATGTTCAAAGAGGTGTTTGTTATGGCGTAAATCTGAGGCAATAACAAAACGGTCCTCTGCTTCTACCTTTTCGTCCAAGAATTTAGTCAAAAATTCCCAGATAACTTCCGAAAGATTACCGTAGTAACTCTTATTAAAACGACCTTCCGTACGAGGGTTGGCTACAATTCCACGGCCATCAAAGAAATGACAGAGTTGCCAGACTCCCTTGGCATTAAGATAGTTTCGATAGCTTGGTTGTCCACCTTCATAATAAAGACTACTTGAGATAAAACCGCGGTCATCGTAAATGTCTTCGCGAATGATTTGCTCATCCTTATAGTAGCGAATCATGCCAATAAAGCCTTCTGAGCCAAACTCAATCTCGGCATAACGCTTGTGTTGACATTGTACCACGATAGCAAATGGTGTGTGAACAAAGGTAGCCCCTTCTGGCCATTCCAAATCTGTCACCTGAAGATTTTTCATATCTTCATCAGTGATACCCTGAATCAAGTCAAAAATAGCTGTATAGCCAACTTCCAAGACATCATGACGATGCAAGAAATAACGCAAATGTGGTTGGTAGGCCAAAAGCAAAAGCTGAGGGGCTAAGTCCTCATCCTGAAAGATACGAACTTGGTGCAAGCTGTCATCAAATTCAATTTTTTGGCGGATACGGTACCAAGGATCAATGACCGTCTTCCAAAATTCATCCGTCTGTCCATACCAAGCTGGAATAAAATAATACATGAGTTCTCCTTCATTGTCTTTTCATCACAATACTTGAGATTGAGGGGCAGACCGATCAGACATCACCAGCCTGCCTCTCAACCCCACGAGGGGTGAGAGTTTATACATTTTCAAAAAGTGGGGTGTAGGAAGTGTTAAGCTTCAAGGCTTTCATTTCCTCGTTAACATTGTAAATCATACCGCTAAAAATCAAGAATGTCCCAGGAATCATACTCAGTTGTAGGTAATCTGGATTGACCAAGATAATCAGCATTGGAGCACCTGCCATAAAGAGCATATAAAGGGCACCGATAAAACCAAGTCTAAGCACCAAATGGTTGATATAGGCACTAGTTTCTTGGCCTGGATAAACACCGTAGATATACTCACCTGACTTGCGCATTCGCTCAGAGATTTGCTCACCAGAGACATTAACGAAGGCAAAGGCTAACCCTAAAACGAAGAGCATGACCAGATAAACAACCAACCAAAGAGGTTGACCGACCGTCAAGGCCTTGATAGCACCACTGGTCCACTTGTTTTCAGGATGGATAAATTGAATCAGCATAAAGACGTACTGCGGAATACTAACCAGCGACATGGCATACATGAAAGGCATCCCTCCGGCTGGATTCAGCATAATATCCAAGTAAGAATACTGTTTAAAGCGGTTATGAATATTGATTTTATTGATTGAGATACGGTATCTAGCCCTCTGCACAACCCCTGAAATATAGAGGAAGACCAAACTGAATAGAATCAGAGGAAGCAAGACATCCCAACCGATACCTAGCTTTTCAATACTATCCATGATTTGATAGGGCAGATTGGCCATCATACTTGCCATCAAGATAACAATGGAGCCTCCAATCCCAAAGAGTGAGTTGAGGTCTGATAGCCAAACCAAGAAGAAGGTCCCGGCAATTAATAAAATGGTATTCATGAAAATAGCGAGACTAGCATTAACCCCTGAAACGATAGGTAAATTCAAGGATACTGCCAAAGATTGAACAATGGCAATCCCTAGGGCCAAATACATGCGTCTACGGTCCTGAATCTCAATGGGAAGATTTTTCAAGCCCATTTTCTTAGAGAAAGAAAACATCTGCCAGAGAATCATGGCCGACATCCAGGGCGACAAGCCCACTGAAAATAGAGACATGGACCTGAGGTTTCCCCCCATCATGGCACTAGAGAAAGCCAAGGAACCTATGGCTCCCCCAAAGATATTTGCATTTTTCAAATCCACAAACGGTAGAACCAATTGATTTCCCAAACAATAAATAAAGAGGAAAAAGAGGGTCCATAAGACACGTTTGGTGATTATCGATTGACTAATTTTTTTCACTATTACTCCTATTTCCTGCCCATAGACAGGATGATGTTATTTCGATTGAAACGAGACAGAGACGCCAGTTCAGCCTACTTATCCAAGCAAAGGATTACAGGCTCTTCTTACGCATTTGGCGAATGGTCTCAGCCATCTCTTTCCAACGATCTCTTGAGTAGGTTTGTTGGTTATGCTTGGTTGACTTAAGGTCCTCGAACCCTAAAATCGGTTTGTTTTCAAACCTAAAGGCATCAAGAATTTCCACTACTTTTCTTCCTGGATTGATATCTAGAAGCAAGTCACTGGTACGCAACAATTCCAAATCTAGCCCATTTAAGCCCGCAATGGCTGAGTAAACCGTCACATTTGGATAGGTAATCAATTGGGCCAGTTTATCTGTCACATGCTGTCGAGAGGCAATTTTAAACTGTACCTTAGGAAGAGCCGAGATAAGGTCCGTCAAATGCGGAATTTCTGAAATGTTGGTGTAAATCAAACAAGTAAACGGACGGCCCTTAGGATAAATCATGTCCTCTGAAAGTGGCAATAAAGTGGCATTTTCAGCAACCTCTGACCAATCCATTTGAGCATAGAACCACCAGACCTCGCGATAAGCTTGGCAAGCCAATGGTAACCAAGGCTTACGGTGTGAGGCATAATGCACAACCTTAGGATAGTCTTGACCATTTGGCAGATGGAAACCAGCTAAACTAGACTTGGTAACCGCATAGTTGTTGTCAAAAGACAAGGGCAACCAGTTGTTACGGAAGACCATGTTTAGAATGGACTGCTCCGCAAATGGGACCTTATCATGCCATTCGCTAGTCATGTCAATAAAGTGACGTCTCATGTTGTACTGCTTCCAATAAGCCGTATCAATCACCATGAAGCCAGCATCAAACATCGCTTGGCGATCCTGAACCTGAATAGCATAATCACGCACGGCAGCCAAAGGTCGACCTTGCAAATCAAGGGTAAAGAGGTCCTCTAGAGAACCTGTAACCACCATGTCACTATCCAAATAAAGGGCCTGTTCCTCAGACACAAAGTCCGCTACAAAATAGCGAAGATAGCTTGCATAGTTGCTATTAGTCTTGTATTGCTTGATATGACTACTATCCACACGACAGTTAATCACTTCACTACCAAAGGCAGCCAGATGACGGTTTAGTCCTCTAAACCACTCTTGAGAGAAATCATCATTAATCAAGTAAAAACGAATGTTGCGATGATGGAAAACGATGGATTTGATGGTCGTAAGCACTTGGTCAACATAAGTATAGTTAGCCGCAAGAACAATAGCACGCTTTTTAGTCTCATAACGTTGAGGAGCTAAACTCAAGACCTGGAATTTCTCCTGAATGGAGCGGTAGGCATCAGAATCCGTGAGACCTTGCTCCTCCACATTTTTCAAGCAAGCCTCTAGCATCTGACGGTAGGTGACCATGTATTTCTCCAGAGGGAAACCATGACTAGCAACAATAGCCAAGCGTTCTTCCATGGCATAAACCAAGGTCATCATCCAGTCTTGCATCCAAGTCGCTGATGGCATCTCTGGACTCTCACGATATACATAAAGTCCCTTGTTGAGATATACCGTACGCTCACTCATGAGATAGGCTTTAAGGTTGAAAAAGCCATCCTCCCCTGCATGCTCTTTTGGAAAAAGCAAGTCATTAAACAAAGAACGTTTGTAGAGTTTGCCTGTCGCAGAAATCAGAGCGATGTTAATGTTATTGGTTTCTTCAAAGAGACCATCAATAATCTGAGCCGGTGAATAAACCTGCTCATAATAATCTTCATCTTTGATATAAAAATAAAAGAGATCTTCCGATTCCTTATAGACACTGTAATTGGCCACTGCGATATCCGCCTTGTGGGCCTGCAGAGTCTTATAAAGTTCCTCCAGATAAGTAGACTCTACCCAATCCTCAGCATCCACGTAGGTGACGTAAGCTCCCTTAGCCTGACGAATACCAATATGGCGAGCATCTGAAAGCCCTCCATTATCCTTTTTAAAATAGAGGATACGAGAATCCCTAGCAGCATAACTACGGCAAATGGCATCACTATTATCTATTGAGCCATAATTGATGAGAATAATTTCAAGATTTTGATAGGTCTGCCCCAAAACACTGTCTAAACAGGTCTGGAGTTGATTTTCTACATTGTAAACGGGAATAATTACGGAAATTTTTTCTGTCATTTTCTTACTTTTCTAGCTGTGATATTTTTTCTTGTCTCAAAAAGTCATAATACAATAGGACTATCAAAAAATGTTTATAACTGTTTTCATTGTCACACAAGATCTGAAATCCCATACACTTCATATCATTTTCCTTATTTTTTCGAGACTTAACAACATTAAATTATACCATAATATCACTTAATTTTCTAATAGATTAAATCTATTCCAAATTAGATTACTTTTATTTCAAAAACCGACAGTTAAGAAGTCTAGCGTGAGAACTGATGGTTTGCTCTTGGTCTGAGAGGCTCTTCTATCAATCCAAACCTGGACTTCTTCAAATTTATGATTCACATCTTGTAGTCCAAATTAGTATGTCGGTAGGATGCCATTAAATTACTATCACTCTTGAAGTAATTCATATATGTGAAACTCAGAAGCGCAATCAAGTCATTCAATGAAAAGAAAAACGATAAAACTACCACAATGAGGTTTATAAAAATAAGCTTTTTCGGGGATTAAACTTATTTTTATCTAAGTAAGATAATATCTCGTAGAAGCTAATGACACCTAATCTCACCCTCATCAAAAACGGCATCATTTTACAAAAAATATTCATTTAGTACTCTAAATTAGATATTTTAGTCTCCTAATAGCCTTAAATTATTAAATAAAATTATCACATCGCTTTTTATTAATTTTTTTGATTATAAAAATATTATTAGATAAAAAAATGGATATCATGAGTTCTATAGAAGGATATAAGAAGAAAACAATATTGATAAATATGTTAACTAAATACTACTGTTATGTTTTTTATAAAGCATTATCAGTTGCTTCTTATCAAGAAAAAACCTCCTAAACACATTCTCTAATTTTTTGACATTTGTTATCAGGGCATGATATAATCAGTGTAAATCAAGGAGGAATTAATAAACATGAATAAGAAATTACATGCTACTATTGGTCTTAGTGCTGCAATTTTAGCACTTGGTCTATCATCTTCTGCACTTGCAGATGAACAAGAATTGCCAGTAAACCTTCCCACTACAGAGGCTTTTGAAAACCTAGTTGTTGAAAACATCCCTGCTTCAGCCGTTGATGTCAATCTAGCTCACGAATCAGTAAACACAGCTACTACCGCTAATACTGCCACTGAGGTTAACTCGGCGAGCACTGCTATCCTTAGTGAGGAGGTAACTACACCTGCAAGTACTCCTGCACCAGCAGTTGAAAATACAACTCCTATAAATCTTGAAGAATCAAGTCCAGTTGTAAACACACCAACAGTTGATGAGCGTGTGTCAGAAGTTCGTATCCATCACATCCGTCGAACAACCGAAGCAAGTTACTCACAATTTAGCTCTCAAAAAGATGTGCTTTACGCAACGATTAAAACTCCTGCTTTCACTGAATACGACACAGCTGCTTTTGCGCCAGCAACGGTTACCGATGAAAACGGAAAAACATGGTATTTTGCTAAATACGACGACATGGTGCTTAACAATAAGAGTAATTACGGCGCACCTAAAAAAGGGATTGCTTCAAGTCCTATTATTGATGTTACCTACTTCTACGATGATGTTGACCTTGCGCCAACTGTCGCGCAACAGGCCCGTTTTGTCGATAATAAGGGACAGGAAATTGCTCCAATCCAAGTCAACATGGTTAGACGTGATATTGATTTAGCTTACTATGCCTATTTCCCGACTGCTCCTAAAACAATCCAGGCAAATGGTAAAACATATGAGCTACAATTAATTGATGACCAAGAAATTAAGTCACACAAAATTCGTATCTCAAATACTGTTACAATCACTTATATTTACAAGGAAGTGACTGAAGGAACAGCTGAAAAACCTGTAACACCAGTTACACCAACAAATGCTAAAAAACTTCGTCTTCCTAAAGGCAATAACGGTGTGAAAACACGTATCCCTGTTAACTACAGACACCAAACAAATTCTTCAAATCAAGGAACTACAAAATTACGTCTCCCTAAAGGGAATAATGGTGTTAAAACTCGTGTACCGGCTAAAAAGAACACTCCTATTCTTGCAGTAGACTACTTATAAGCAATGAAAAAAAAATTCCTAAGAAGTTATACTTCTTAGGAATTTCTTGCTTTAAGAAATAATATAACAAAAAACGTTTTCTATAAGAAGAAACTCAGGTTCCACTAAAAATAGCTTGAATTAAATCGTCAACAAGTAGGATTCTACAGACTTGGGGAACTATTGCCTATTGAACATTTTCTAAGATAGTTATTCCTCAGATAATAGACTCCTGTTAAAGGATATATCTTTTGATTCTCGTTAATTGATAGTAATTTAGTTTTTATATTTTACCCTTTATCCACAATCTTAATACGGCTACTGCCATCATGCGACTTGATGATAGCTAATTGTTGGGCGATGCCTTCTTTCATGTCGTCCACGTGACTGATGACACCGACCATACGGTTTTCACCGATTTGTTCCAGAACAGCGATGGCTTTGGTCAGGGCTTCCTTATCCAGTGAGCCAAACCCTTCGTCGATGAAGAGAGCTTCAACAACAGCACCTTTGCTAGTATTTTGCACCACCTCTGAGAGGGATAGGGCAATAGCCAGTGCAGCGATAAAGGTTTCTCCTCCAGACAAGGATTTGACGGAACGCTCGCTACCTGTCAGCTGGTCATAGACGTTGATGTCCAAACCAAAGTGATCACGCGCCCGACGCCCTTCTTCACTCAAGACAAAGGAATAGCGGTTATCCGTTAAGAGACCGATGTAGTTAGCATTGGCATAGTCTAAGATTTGTTGGAAATACTGACGGATAACATAGACTTCAAGATTGAGTCGTCCAGTTAGTGCTGTATTTTCTCCCTTAACCACCTTAACCAGATCGCTGAGCTCTTGGTGAGCTTTAAAGGCCTCTTGATTACTGTCTTGAAGGGTTTTGGCCGCTTGGTAGGTAGCCGTCGCATCTTTAATCCCCTTCTCAATGACAGACACCTGAGCCAGCTGCTTATCATAGCTCTCCTGACAATCCTCTACTGCTTGTGTTAGATTGCCAAGGTCTGGCTTTTCTTGGTCTTTGATAAGCTCTTGACCCTTGACAATCTGCGCCTTCAACTCTTGTTTAAGAGTTTGGTAGCTTGTCAATTGAGCCTGGAGCTCAGGAATCGCTTGCTTATTCACCTCAAGAAGCCAAAGCTGGATTTGCTCTAGGTCATTGGTGAGGGCCCCTTCAGCCATAAGACTTTGGTCTAGTTCAGCCGATAAACGCTTAGTTTCTTGGCTAGCATTTTCTTTAGACTTGGTTAAGCTCTCAAGTTGCCCCTTGATGCCTTGAATGTCAGCATGAAGTTGGTTGTAGGCTCCACTATTTTCCTTGACTTGCTTATTGTAGAGGTCCAACTCCTGCTTTGCTAGGGAAATACGTTCTTGATAAACCTCAACAGATTCAAGCTCTTGATGAGCTTCTTGTAACTCCTTAAGACGTTCCTTAGCTTGGTCAAGCGCCGCCTTAGCCTCTTGATAGGCTTTAGCCAAATCTATCAATTTTTCCTGAGCTTGCCCTAACTTCTCTTGATAATGGACACGATCTGCCTCTTCCTTATCAAAGCGTTTGTGTAGATCTTGATAATACTGCTCAACCTTTCGGAGTAAGGCTTGTCCACAGTCTGCTTCATAGTCCTCTGAAAAATCAAAATCAAATTGTCCCTTAACTTGCTCCTGGAGTTCTTGATAGTGTTTTTCGAGAGCTAGCTTGACTTTAGCCACTTGGTCAAGCAAATCTTGACGTTTAGATTCAACTTCGCTCAAGGTAGCCTGACGGTTTGACAAGGTAGCGACTTTCTTTTCTTTTTGAGCTTGAAGTTCCTCCACCTGATTCATGAGATCCTTCAAGGCCGCTTCATTCGCCTGTGTCCCATCGACCTTAGGATGGTCAATGGAACCACAAACCATACATGGCTGTCCATCCTCTAATTCTGCCTGCAACTGGGCAATCATGAGTTGACGACGTGAAGCTAAAGTGGTTGCTAACTGGTCTTCCAATTCCTTGAGACTTTCTTGAACTTGGTCAATATCCAAAGATAACCCTTGTTGACGTTTTTCCGTCTTGGCCAACTCCTGCTTCAAGTCCTCTATTTCTTTCAGGTCCTGAGCCAGTTGATTATCCACATTGTAACCCACAGACTGGAGGAGTTTTTCGGCTTCATGCAAGCTATCTAAACTTAGGCGATTGGCCTCCAAATCTGACAAGGACTTGTTAAGCGTCTCAATCTTTTTCGACGCCTGTTGATAGGTTTCTTCCAACTGCTTGTAGTTAGTGCTTGAACGTTTGATTTTCTCCTGCTCTCGGACAAGACTCTGAGCATAGATAATATCCTCTTTCCAAGTTTCAAGCTCCTCTTCTTTTTGAAGAGAGTCCTTAGATTGAGCTGCGAGTGCCTCTTTTTGAGCCTTAACTCCCTCAAAAGCCTGCTGCTTTTCACTCAATTCTTCCTGAGCGATTTCAAGATCCTGCTCTAATTGCAACAACTGTTTCTGATATTGTTTAAGGCTACTAATGGTTTCCTGCAGACCTTGAGCGAACTGCAATTCCTCCAGATGCACTTTGGCTTCTGCCTGTTCCTGAGCACCTTCCTCAATTTCCAGACGGTAACGCTCCTTGGCTTGCTTCAATTCTTGGAAAATCTTTGCCAAATCTTGGGCAGTTTGCAAGCTCTTCTGCAGTTTAACCAAATCCTCATAGGCATCCTTCAAGATGCTTTTTTGCTCCGTAAGACTTTCTTGACGCTGAGACAAAAGCTCTTCAAGGCGTGCCAATTTTTCAGAGGCTGGCGTTTGGATCAAGACTGCTAATTCCTCCTCAGACCACACCTGACTGGCAAAATGGCCATCTAGCTGAGCTTGGCGCTTATCCATATCCTTATTGCTCTGACGAAGACGCTCTTCCAAGCTCTTTTGAAAACGGTCAAAAATACCCGTTCCAAAGATTTTCTTTAAAATTTGAGTCTTGGTCTTGGAATCTTCTTTCAAGAAACGGCTGAAATCATTTTGCGGTAGGAGAATAATCTGCTTGAACTGCTCAGCATTGAGCCCCAAAATCTGCTCAATCTGGTCACTCACTTCCTTGATCTTATCCCCAAGCTTTTCAATTTCCTTACCCCCAATCTTATCCACAATGACTAAAGAAGCCGTCGCCTTTTGCATGGTCGTGCCCCCACCTCGCTTGGCTCTCTCCTGCTGGAGCACTCGCTCAATGCGATAAAGTTGCTTGCCTTGTTGGAAATAAAAGATTACCTTGGTCAAGTCATCCTCTGGACCAGCGAAGGTTGACCGCATCTCCTCAACATTGCGATCGCCACTGGTTGTGGCAAACAAGGCAACCGTCATGGCATCAAAGAGGGTACTCTTACCAGCCCCTGTGTCCCCACCAATCAAAAAGAGGGGAGCATGGTCAAACTGGGTGAAATTGATGACTTCCTTACGATAAGGTCCAAAATTGGTCAATTCTAACTGAACTGGTCTCATTGTCCACTCCTTCCAATCTCCTCAAAAATACTTTCCACAAGGGCAGTTTGTCTCTCAGACAAGACATCGCCCCCAGTCACTGTCTGGTAAAAATCAGAGACAATTTCCTGAGGCGACTGCATTTCCAAATCTTTTAAGTGCTGATCTACAGTCAAGCTTTCTTCCCTGACATCACCCAAACGACTGAAAGTGATTTCTACAATGTCTGTACCATAAATCTCTTCCAGACGGGCACGCACATTGATGCCCTCTAATTCCTTACGACTGGACAATTGAATATCAAAGGCAAACCAAGCCTTTTGACAAGGTTGTCCTTTATAAAATTCAGGTGACACCAAGGTTTCAAAAGGCTCCTGCAAGGTCACAATCGGCCGTCTGACCTCTAAAGGATGGAAGGCCTGAGACAAGTCTCCAGTTGCATCTAAGTCAAGAATATAAACGCCTTTTTCTTCCCTACGCTTGGCTTCTTTGACATTAAAGGTGACCGGACTGCCTGAATATTGCACGCGCTGGCTCGGACTGGCAAAACGCGTATGGATATGCCCTAAAGCCACATAATCGAAAGCCTTAAAAAGGTCACTGGTCACATTAGAAAGACCACCTACCGTATTGCTAGTTTCAGACAACATCAATTCCCGTAGACCTTGACCATCACTATCATCCTTCTTAGAAACCGCAAAATGCGTCACCAAGACATGGGCCTTGTCAGGATCAAAAGCTTTTTCCATATCCTCGAGAATATAGGCCAAGGCATCACCAATTCCCTGAACTTCCTTATTCTCATCGTCTTTATAGTAAATACGAGCATCAATGGGGTCAATAAAGGGAAGCAGGAAAATCTGGCAAGCCTCCAACTCAATAGGCTCAAAAGCCTCCTCCAAACGTGTGCTTAAATGAAGACCCTGATGTTGAAAAAACTCTCGTCCAAAATGCAAACGTTCAGCACCATCGTGGTTGCCACTGATAGCATAGACAGGAATCTGCTCCTCCAACACCAAGCGGGCCAAGGTCTTATTAAATAGCTTAATCGCATCCACAGGCGGCACCGCACGGTCATAGAGGTCTCCCGCAATGATAACCCCATCCACTTTTTCGCTAATAGCTAAATCCACAATCTGTTGAAAGGCCCACTCCTGCTCCTCCAACAAAGACCAGCCATTGAGGGTTCGCCCCACATGCCAATCTGACGTATGTAAAAACTTCATGACAGTCTCCTCATTCGTTTTGTCTTACTCTATTGTACCTTATCAAGCTAAATACTGCTTAAAAGATTCACAAACCTTGGGAGATTCCGTGAATTTTATCCGCAGACCAAAAAATCTCTCCCGAGCAATCACACTCGAGAGAGATTTTATTTTTGGAATTTATGAGAGATAAGGTGTGGAAATCTTAGTCTTGGTTTTTACGACGATTCATAGCCGCAAGTCCTGACATAAGTCCCATAACAACAACACCCATTGCTGCAAGGTTGTTATCTGACTCACCTGTTACTGGCAATTGTCCGTCGCCTTCTTTAGCTTTATCAGAACCATCTGCCTTCTTACCATCTTTGTTTCCAGATTTCTTCTTATCTGAACCTTTACCATCTGAAGCGCCATCGGCTGCTGATCCAGAACCTTTAGAACCTTTAGAACCTTTAGATCCATTTGAGGCCGCTTTTACAGCTTTAGAAGTTGAATTTCCACCATTTCCAGATTGACCATTATTACCATTTGAAGGTGTTGAGCCATCTTCGACCTTACGATAGATATAGGTCACGACTGTTTGACCTTTTGTCATCTTGTCTGTAGATTTACCTTCTTGACGAATCAATTCGTATTTCACACCATTACGGTAGATATAACGGTCACCGTGAACGTTAACTTCAGAACCAACAGAGTTAGTGATCACAAGTGGCATCTTGATTTGGTTACCATACTCGTCACGGTAGATAACAACGATAGTACCAACTTCTTTGTTAACTGCCGGTTTAGCAGGTTCTGCATTAACCACCTTGTAAACAACCTTTGTATCTTCACCAGGGTTGCTTGGTGTCACACCAGTCTTATCAGCCTTGTAACCTTTCACTTCAGGAACAAGAGTCATAGCAGCCTTAGTTGGATCGTTAGGATCATTTGTGTAAGCAACTGCTTCAACACCTGGGATTGGATTCCCTTTTTCGTCAACGGCAATAATCTTACCAAATTTAGTGTAAGTTACAGTCTCAACCTTGCTGTCCATAGTGACATCTTGAGAAGCCACACTGCCTTTATCGGCGAAGTAACCGTTAACCATTGGTGTAATCACGAGATCAAACTTAGTCTTATCTGCCTTCCATTCACCTGCAGTAAGAATATCACCTGTTACAGAGTCAAGCGTCAATGAACGTTTCCATTGTGCTTTCTGAACACTGTCTACTGGCAATTTAGCATTGCTATCTTTGCTTGCATAGTGAACAGTATATGTCACATCTTTAAGGTAAGCATCCTTAGCTGGCCATTTTGGACCGTTTGGTTGGTTAGGATAGATTGGTGTTCCTGGTTCGTGAGCATTGTCTGGATTAAAGTCAAGTGCTACACGTTTGAAGCTTACTGTCCAAGCTTGGTCAACTGTGCTATCCAAGTCAAAGCTTGCACCAGCTGGGTAACCATCTGTTACAAGGACATAGCCAAGGTCTTGATAGTGTTTGATACGTTCAGCTGTTGAATAGTTAACCGCTTCACCAGACTTACCAGCCAAAGTAACAGTTTCAAGGATTGAACCACTTGTTTTATCACGGTAAACAACACTTGCTTTTTGATCGTTCTTAACATAAACAACCTTAGTATCGCTAGACAAGTCACCTGGTGTTGCAGGTACTACCTTAGCAGTGTAACCTGGGATAGTTGGCAAGTTCTTGTCAACTGCAATCATCTTAGTTGGATCGTTAGGATCATTGATGTAGGCAGTATCTGACACACCTGCAATTGGGTTACCATTTTCATCGACAATGACAAATTTACCAAAGGCCTTATAAGTTACAGTGTCAGTTGCTTCTGGAACATCTGGAGTTACTGTCTTGCCACCTGCTACCGCTTTATCTGCAAAGTAACCATTAACAACAGGAACCTTAACTGTACCGTAAGTGTGGCTAGTTTCATTCCAAGTCACCTTACCAGTCGCTTGGTTATCCTTACCTGCAAAGGTATAGTCAGATTTCACATCTGCAGCTGGAGTTTTATCGCCAGCACCTTGGAAAGTAACTGTTTGTTTCGTCGCCTTAGTCACATCGTTAACGATTGCTACGTAAACGACACGAGTGTCTTCACCTGGATTTGATGGTGATGCAGGGACAACCTTAACAGTGTAACCAGGAATACTTGGAAGCGTCTTGTCGATGGCAATCATCTTAGTCGCATCATTAGGATCGTTAGTGTAGGCAGTTGTTGATACACCTGGAATTGGATTGCCATTTTCATCCACAGCGATAAATTTACCAAAGGCTTTGTATGTCACTGTGTCTGTCGCATTTGGTGCATCTGGAGTAACTGTCTTGCCACCTGCTACGGCTTTATCGGCATAGTAACCAGTAACAACTGGAGTTTTGACTGTTCCATAAGTGTGAGTCGTTTCAGTCCAAGTTGTTGTATTAGTTGTAGGATCTTCTTTACCGTTGAAGCTAAAGTCATTTTGAGTGTTAGCAGCTGGTGTCTTCGTATCAGCACCAGTGTAAGTCACTGTTTGACTTGTTGCTTTAGTGACATCTTTCGTGTCTTTTTCAACGATAATGTGGTAACGGTAACCTGGAGCTAGGTATTGACCACCACCATTAGCATCAATAGAAGCATCTAAACCTTGAGCGCCATTGGCAAATTGAACGAGGTCAACGACACGGCTTTGATTATAAGCCCAAGAACGATTTGAGCGAATCGTTGCAATACCGTTAACATAATCATATTGACGTTCTGCTTTTAAAACATCCACATAAGCATTAGCTCTAGACTTATCAGCAGAGGCATATTTGATGCGGTATCCTGCTGGCACTGGTGGAAGTTCTGTTATACCGGCATCATAGATTTTATTGTAAGTTTTACCGTTTGCTGTGATTGTTTCAGTTGAGTTGTTAATACGGTAGGTTGAAGAGTTTGGAATCTTATTTCCAGCTTCATCCACATAGTCGATAATACCAAGGTTGGCATAGTTTACGACGACCACATATCTACCAGTCGCATCGTCAATGTAGTCATAAGCTCTCATGACACCATCGCTATCACGACCGACTTTAAGGTGGTTGATATAATCAATGTTAACAAAGTATTGTTGACGCTCTGGCAAAAAGGCAAGTTTGTAGCCGAGGTTTGTCAAGTCAGGGTTTGTTGAGCCTGCTCCAGCATTTGTCAAAACAGCAACCGCATCAGTTGTACGAAGGCTACGGTTTGATACCGCAAGTCCCATAGCATTGATGAGATTTTCAGAGTTAAGACTTGCTTCAGCAGCATTCAATTCACTGCTTGTCACAGCCAACTCGCTAGTCGCTACTTTAAGGACGCTATTTACAGCGTTAGTTGTAGACTCTGCACTTGCAGTTTCTGCTGCAGTCGCAACTGAAGCAGCCGCACTTGTTTGTGCTGATACTTGACCAGCAGCTGGAGTTTCTGCTACAGCTGTTGAGTTAAGAGCTTGTGCACTAGTAGCTACAGATGAAACATTTGCTACTGCAGATTCAGAGCTCGCTTGCGATGCAGCCTGAGAAGTTGCTTCTGAACTAGCTGCTGTTTGACTAGTTGTTGAAGCTGCTTGGCTGTTTTGAGCTGCTGATTGCGGTTGTTCACTAGCCAAGGCCACAGTAGAGACTGAACTTGGTGCGTTTTCTGTTGTTGCTGGCGCTACTGATGCTGTTGTTGGCGTTGATTGCTCCACGACGACATCTGGCTCAGCAGTTGTTTCCATACCTGCGGTAGTTGGTGCTACCGTTTCATCAGCTTGGGCACCCTGCGCATTTGAGAAGATTGAAACTCCCAAAAGGACAGAGGCTACACCAAAGCTATATTTTCTTAATGAAAAACGTTGGCGTTTATTAAACATCTGTCTCTTATACACAAAA